>JAEZJL010000450.1 GCA_023415815.1 Bacillota bacterium
GCCCAGGTATGTAGACGCGAGATTGATCCCGAGCGCCTTGCCGCGTTCGGTTGCCGGGAAAACAGACGTCAGTATGGCGACGCCCGTACCGAACATCATCGAGCTTCCAAGGCCCTGGAGTATCCTGAAAATGATCAGAAGAGCCTCCGAACCGGCCAGGCCGCACAGCAGGGAGGACAGCGTCACAAGCAGGACGCCGTAGAGGAACACCTTTTTTCTGCCGTGTATGTCCGCAATGCGTCCGAAGGGCACGAGGAAAACTGCGGCGGCAAGCAGGTAGGAGGTTGATACCCAGCCCATTGTGACCGCATTCATGCCGAATTCATTACCGATCGCAGGCAGGGCGATATTGACGGAGGACCCCATAAAGGGCGTTATGAAGGCGCCCAGCGTAACTACAAGTAAAACCGTTTTCTTTTCAGCTTTGCCGTCCAATCCGTTCCCTCCTCGGTAAATCAATAATTTCCTCTATTCTATATAAGTTGGACAAAATTTTCAATACGGCCTGCGCCTTCTGAGGAAAGAACCGCGCGGCGGACGATGAATTTTATCCTTATTGAATAACATACCCGCTTTAAATATAAAAAACCCGCAGCCGGAAAAATTGAAAAGCATGCAACAAAACAATTCCTTCCAACGTCATTAATATATGTAATAAATCGTTGAAACCGTCCCACCATTTGTAAAGCGAGGTTATCCGTATGTTAAAAAGATTGATGGCTTTGTTCGGAAAAAGCCCTGTGAAAATTACGGCGGCCGCAGGATGCGGCGTTTTGATTTTAGGGATCGCAATCCTGGCAGCCGCAGGATTTTTCAGTCCGGGGGAGAAAGAGGCGGCAGGCTCCGTACCTGCAGGGGATTCCACCGTTGCTTCGCCTTCCGGTCCCAGGCTGATACCTCTCATAACGGACAGTACGGGAGTGGATGTGAACTCGGGCTTCAGGCTGATCCTTGAAAAGCCAGCGGAGGAAGCTGCGGTCAGGTCGCTGCTTGCAGTCTCCCCTGAAGGAGAATATAAGCTGGAAAAGGTCTCCGCCAGTGAATACGGAATCAGTTTCACTTCTGCGCTGAAAGCCAACAGCATCTATAAGTTCACATACGGCGGCGGGGACGCGGGCTCCGACAAATCCTGGGCCTTCCAGACAAAAAAGACCTTTGCCGTGTCCAGGACGCTCCCCAGGAACGAGGCCACCCAGGTTCCGGTGGATACCGGCATTGAAATCACCTTCAACCATGAGAAGGTTGACGAGCTGGCAGGCTTTTTTGAGATACAGCCGAAAACCGGCGGAAGGTTTGAGGTGCATAAAAATACGGTCGTGTTTGTACCCGATAAGCTAGAAAACGATACGATATACACCGTTACAATAAAAAAGGGCCTGAGCCTTAAGGGCGGCGCCGCCAGGCTGGAAAGCGACTACGTCTTCAAATTCCAGACCGCCCTTACGCAGAGTGCCGAAGACGACCGGTATTTCCATTTTACCGACGAAGTATACAATTTCACGCCGCAGGCTGTCCCGGCGCTCCGGGTGCTGACCGAAGACAGCATGGTCGGACATGAAATCCCGCTTGAGGTATTCAAGTACAGAAGCGCGGACGCCTTCCTGGCGGACCTGAAAAAAACCGACGCGATGCCGTCCTGGGCGCTGGCCCCCAGGAACGCCGAAGCTTATTCCACCTCGTCTCTGGATAAGGTTTCGGAACTAAAGGCATTGATCGCAAGGAATGAATACGGCTACTGGACAATGGACTACCTGCTCTTTCCGGCAGCCCTTGAGGAAGGCTATTACCTTGTAAAGGCAAGTTTCGAAGGAAAGACGCTTTATACGCTGCTCCAGGTGAACGATACCTCCGTCTATATCCTCGTCGGCAGCAACCGGACGCTGGCATGGGTCAACGATTCCTCCGGCGGACGGCCCATTGAAAGCGCCGAGCTTTCAGCCGACGGATACGGTACTTTCAAAACCGGCAAGGACGGCATCGCAGCACTGGAGGAAGCGCTGCCGAGACCCGAGGATTTCAGGCATTTCTATTTCAGGGTCCGGGTCGAGGGCAGTCCCGACTTTATCGCCCGGGTTGACCCCGGCGGATATTCCCCATACTCATACAACAATTACTACAACAGCTACAGCAACGGCTCTGCGGACGATTACTGGACCTATATCTACCTGGATAAAGGCATGTACCTGCCCGACGATACGGTCAATGTCTGGGGGCTGGCAAAGCCCAGGGACGGCGGCGTAAAGCCGGGAAACGCCGTGCTTGAGCTTGTAAGGTATGATTATTCCGCGCCGGGAGGCGGCTCCGAGATAGTCATCGATTCAAAGGATATCAAGCTCACGCCGCAGGGGACCTTCCTTGACAAGCTGCAGCTCTCAAATTACAGTCCGGGGTATTACGACATCCTTGTGAAGCTGGACGGCCGACTCATGACGCGGAGCTACCTGCAGGTCATGGAATACACAAAGCCTTCGTATAAAATAGAATTGAAACCGGATAAAAGCTTTCTATGCGCCGGGGAAAAGCTCAATATCGGGATACAGGCTTCCTTTTACGAAGGCTCGCCGGTGCCCGGACTTAAGCTGGATTACAGCTACTACACGAGCAGCGGCCAGTCGAAGATGAACAGCGGGAGGCTGTCCTGCGACGCCGAGGGCCTTGCAAATGTGACTTTGACGCCTTCGTCCGGCACCGACTCCTGGAGGCCCCAGTGGTTCAATTTCGATATAAGCAACACGGACGCGGAGGAACAGGAGGTGCGTGCGGAATGCGGCGCAACAATGTTCCCCCGGGACACGATGATTGAGGTCAAAAGCAGCTTCGACGACAGCAAGGGACTCATCACCTTTAATACGAGCCGCATCGATCTGAGCAGGCTTTCAGGGACGGAAGGCCGCTATTATACGGAGGACGACTACAGGGGCGCTCCGGTCGACGCCGACCTGAGGGTCAGTCTCTATGAAAGGCATTACGAAAGCAAAGGCGTGGGAGAGTATTATGATTATATCAATAAGAAAAAGCAAACAAAATACGAATATTACGAGGTTCGCAACCTTGTCCGCGATTATGCCTTCCGGACGTCCGGAGGCAGGTATGAGCTTGAATTCAGCGCTGACAATAAAAAAAGCTACTATATCGAGATAGAGGGCAAGGATTCGGCGGGCAGGAGAATAGAGGAGACCGAATATTTCTACAACTGGAGCTATTATACGCCCTTCGTACAGACGGGCTACACTCTGGCTGAAGAGAAGCCGGGGAAAAATTACAGGCTGAATGAGCAGGTCAGGCTGAATGTCATGCGCAACGACGGGAATATGACCGCTGGTAAAAGCTCCAGGTTCCTCTATGTCAGGCTGAAAGACGGAATTCTCGATTATGCGGTCACGCCGGACCCTTCCTTCGTTTTTAACTACGATAAGGAGCTTATCCCGAATATGTATGTGAAAGCCGTGCTGTTTGACGGAGTGAATTCCGTCGACGCGGGTTTCAGCATGATCAAGTACGATCCGTCCGAGAAAAAGCTGAACATCTCGGTCAGGCCCGACAAGGCCTCCTATAGGCCGGGAGATACGGCCAGGCTCAGCCTTGAGGTCACCGACGGGGCGGGCAAGCCCTGCAGCGCCGAGCTGAATCTGAGCGTCATCGACGAGGCGTACTTCGACATACAGGAGCAGTATGTGGATATCCTGAGCGGGCTTTATTCGCCTGCGGTGTCCAGCGGCCTCATGGCCGACTACCTCTCCTACCGGCCTCTGGATACCGCCGGAAATCCCATGGCCGAGGGCGGCGAAGGCGGAAACACTCCCGTCAGGAAGGATTTCAGGGACAGTGCCCTCTTCCGGACAGTGACGAGCGGCGCGGACGGCAAAGCCGAAATCAGCTTCAAGCTGCCCGACAATCTGACGTCCTGGAGAGTTACCTACCAGGGTGTCACAGACGACCTGAAGGCCGGCAACGGTAAAATCAACATCTCGTCAAAGCTGCCGTTCTTCACGGATGCGGTCTCCAACAAGGTATTCCTCAGCGGCGACAGTCCGTCGGTGCTCGTCAGGTCCTTCGGCGCCGAGCTTTCCCAGGGCGATGCGGTGAATTATTCGATCACCGTATCGGATTCAGACGGAGCTGAAAAAACCTACGAGGCCCGGTCCACGGGCTCCGCACCGGCTACCATACCCCTCGGGAAGCTGGGCGAAGGCGAGTATGCCCTGACGGTGAAGGCCGAAAGCGGGGGTAAATCCGATGCGCTGCAGAGGAGCTTCAGGGTAGCGACCAGCCTGCTCGAAGCGGCCGGGATAAAGTATTACGATCTGACCGAGGGGCTTGCGCCCGAAGGCGGCAGCTCCCTCACCACCCTCTCCTTCTACAACAAGGAATCCTCCGAGCTCTATAACCAATTGTACTCCCTGTACTGGAGCTGGGGCGAGAGAATCGACCAGAAGCTGGCGAGAAAGATTGCGGGAGAGCTGCTTGCTAAATACTACGGAGAAGAATATATACAGGACGAGGAATTCGACCTCACCAAATACCAGACCGAGGACGGCGGCCTTGCCCTGCTGAGCTACGACAGCAGCAGCCCCGAGCTGTCGGCGAAGCTCTGCTCGCTGGTGGGCGACGGCGTAGACCGCTTTGCGCTTAAATCATACTTCAACAGCATTTTAAATAATGAAAACGCCTCTTCGGGTGATATCGCCTTTTCCTACTGGGGCCTTGCTGCGCTGAACGAGCCCGTCCTGCTGGATATCCGCTCCTTGCTGTCCTCGCCCGATCTCGAGATCAGAGACAGGCTCGCGCTCGGCATTGCGCTTGCCGAAATCGGAGATTACGAAACAGCGCGGCAGGTATACGATGAAGTTCTCAAGCAGAAGGGCACGGTCAACGACCGCCTCGCCTGGATCGAAACCGGCGCCGGACGGGATTACGACACCGAGGCGACTGCACTGTGCTCTTTGATAGCCCTCAAGCTGGATACTCCCGAAAAAATGAAGCTATTCAATTATTCAGGCTCGAATTCGACCTCCGAGCTGCTTGTAAACCTTGAAAGGCTTGCATTTGTAAAAAGCTGCAGCCCTTCCGCAGCTATCTCCGGCAGCTTCAGCTACGAGCTGGACGGGGTTAAAAAGGATATATCGCTGAGCAAGGCCGGGCAGTACAGGCTGATCCTCACGCCTGCAAAGCTTGCGGCGATAAAATTCTATAATATAAAGGGAAATATTACGGTGGCGGCTTCGAGCACAGGCCCGGTAAAAGATCTGATGTCAAAGGACGGTTCGCCGGTCGGGCTGAAGCGCTCATATGAAGCAAACGGGGCTTCCACGGCTTTCAAGCGCTCCGATCTTGTGAAGATAACGCTGAGGCCGGTATTTTCCGAGACAGCGGTGGATGGCTTCTATGAAATCACCGATATATTGCCCGCTGGGCTGAGATATGTAGAGGGAAGGTACCAGGACAACATCGGCTGGTATGCGGACGAGGTATCCGGCCAGAAGGTGGTATTCGGCTACAGCTACAACAAGCTCAGTCCTGTGAGGGACATCACCTATTATGCAAGGGCCGTATCGCCCGGCAGCTTTACCGCGGACTATGCCCTCATCAAGCACAGCCTCAGCGATTTATCAGGCTATGCCGACCGGGTCGAAATAACCGTGGGGGATTAGCATATGACTCTAAAAATGCTCGCATCGGCGATATTGGCGGCGGTCTCGATGGCCGGGCTGTGCCTTCTGGGCGGCGCGGCCCCCACCCCCGCCGGGGACATGCCTTCAAAGGCCGTCGACATGCTGAAATGCAATTATTACAATGCTGATGATTTCAGGATGTCGGTAAAACACACCGGGAATGCCTCAACCGATAAAAGCATGCCTGCGGAGGGGGTGGTGATGGGCGGCATCGTCCCCCATCACCTGCTTGCGGCAAAAATGATCGCAGGCTTTTTCAGCGCGCTGGCCGCAGACCCGCCCGAGCTGGTCGTCGTCCTGGGTCCAAACCATAAAAGAGCGGGCATGACCGGCCTGCACACCTGCGCACTGGACTGGGAGACGCCCTTCGGCGTGCTGGAAGCCGACGGCGCCGCCGCTTTGTCACTGGTGGAAACGCTGAAGGCCGCCGACAGCCGGACGATCATGGAGGAGGAATACTCCATTTCCGGGCTGGCGCCGTATATCAAATACTACCTTCCGGAGGCGAGGATACTGCCCGTGCTGCTGCACGGAGACTACGGCCTGGAGAACTCGGAAAGGCTTGGGAGCTTGCTCGCCGAAAGCCTGAAGGGCAGGAAGGCCATTATCCTTGCATCGGTCGACTTCTCGCATTACCTGCCGGTCGATCAGGCGGACAGGATGGACGAAATCACCCTAGAGGCGCTGAAAAGCATGGATACTGAAAAAATCAGCCGAATGGGCAACGACAATCTGGATTCGCCATCCTCCATTATCGCGCTGCTCACAGCCATGAAAGCCGCAGATGCAGAGGATTTCAGGCTGCTCGGCCACAGCAATTCCTCCAGGATAACCGGCTCCGGCGCCGATTACACTACCAGCTACTTCACCGCGCTTTTTACCGCCCGCTGATCAGCGCGACCCGTGCGTTTCGCCATTCCGCCCGGCGGGCAAAGCAGCTTCTTTCAACAGTACTTTTTAATCCTACGATTAATTTTTAAAAGTATTGTTTTTTCTGCCGTAAAATGATAATATAACCGCAGGTGGTAAGACGTATCACGTTTGACATCAAACCTCATCAAGTACAAATCTGCAGCCTGACTAAATGCACGGCCTGACAATTTGCCGGGCAATTGCGTAAGGCGCAGGCAGAAACCGATTCACAGGCCAACGGATACCGGCCGGCAGACGCACAAAAAAAACAAAAAGAAAGGAAGTATGTATATGGCAATGCTTACAACAAAAAAGCTGATCCCTGTTGATATCACCCTGGATGGCGTATATCGCGGCAAGGACCCGTTTCTCTCCGAAATAACCGGTGAATTTGCCGGTCCGGGCGGAGAAACGCTCGTTATACCCGGCTTCTACCGCGGCAATGGGAAATGGTCGGTCCGGTTTTCGGCCGAGGAAGAGGGCAAGTGGAGCTACCAAATTTCCTCCGGCGAGGTCGAGTTTGGCGGGGATACCGCCGGTTCCATCAAGGTGGAGGGCGAAGAGCCCGGAGCTACGCGTATTCTGCGTACCAGCGGCACGCGGTTTGTCACTTCGGACGGGAAATCCGTTTTTCTTCTGGGCTACGAATGCAACTTCCTGTTTTCCTTGCTTGCCAGTCCTGACGGCTTTACAAAGCTTCAAAAATTTGTGAGCAACCTCCGGGAGGTCGGCTTTAACCAGGTCCAGATAAACACTTACGCCGTGGACACAGAATGGCACAAGGGCAAAACGTGTGAAAACGATTTTGGCCCGGCTTACATAGACCTTTGGGAAAAAACCGAGGACGGACGCAGGTTCAACCCAGCCTTTTTTGAGAACTTCGACCGCCTGATCTCCTATTTGCATGTCAACGGAATCTATGCCCATATCTATCTCAGGGTCTATAATAAATTTGTGGAATGGCCGGAGAATTACTCCGAGGAGGACTATGCGTTTTACCGCCTGTTTACGGCGCGCTACCAAGCCTTCCCGAACGTCATCTGGAATATCTCCAAGGAGGGCTATTTCGAGCCGGACAAGGAGTATTTCCACACCATGCTCGGCAAGGTCAGGTCGTGGGACGCCTACAAGCACCTGTGCACCGTTCACGACGACCTGCAGTACGCCCTGGATGAGAAATACTCGGACACGATCGATTTCCTCACACTGCAGCAGCACTATGACTGGCAGCATGCCCACCTGTATTATATCGAAAAGTCCGGCAAGCCGGTGTTCGGCGGTGAAACCGGTGTGGAAAGCCCGCATACCGACAGGTTCCGCCGTTATCCCGCCGAAAGGGTCTGCGCAATCGCCTATGAAATCATCATGGCGGGCGCGTATTACCAGTACTATTATACGGACTCGGCCTGGGATATTATCGAATATGATTACAAGCCCAAAGGCTATGAATATATAAAGAGGATGACCGCCTTCTTTTCCCGCTTCGACCTGAACCGCTTTAAAGCCGTACCTCACATCTGCGTATGGTCGGGGCTCTGCCTTGACGACGGTGAATCCACAATGCTTGTGTACACCGAGCCGAAGGAGCATATCCCCAACTATATCAACAAGGAAGGCTGCACCCTGATAAACCCGAATACCGGCAGGAAATTCATATCCTGCGAGGCGTTTGGGGTTTATACCGGTAAAACCGAGAACTACGTACCGGCGCACGGGTTCCAGGCGAGAACAGACAACAGTCTTTTTAAGGACATTGATATCTTTTCCAGCTACCCCGACGAGCCTACGGTTTTCGTAATCCGCTACGAAAAATGACGCATGGCATAATGCCAGGCGGGAAATGCTGTTCCTGTTAAGGAAAAACTCTCCCGGGCTTTTGAAAATAAGATTATATATGCTTGAAAATGACACGTATGTCGTTTATAATAAAAACGACACGCGTGTCATTTTTTTATCCAAGGAGTTTGCCGGGGCGTTGGCTGTACAAAAGGCGAGGGGCTCGACGTTCCTTTGATTAAAGCAGCTTATTATCACCGAAATGTACGATAATTTACGCTGCTGACAGGGAGGTATTTAAAATGTCGCCAAAGGTGAAGGATTTTTATAAGGAGCAAAAAAAGCAAAGAATTCTCGACGCTGCAAAGAAGGTATTTATTAAAAACGGCTATGAATCGGTTACGATGAAGGATATCATCGACGAATCGGGGCTTAGCAGAGGAGGCGTGTACCTGTATTTCTCCAGTACCGAGCAGATATTCCTTTCGCTTCTGGAATCCTCCGACAACAGCTTCTTTTCATTAATAAACCGGCTTGACGGCGACAACGGCGCCGCGTGGAAGACAGTGATCCGATTAATAGAAGCCGTGAAGGATCAGATGCTTTCGATCAATGAAGGATTGGCCCCCGCTATATATGAGTATTTTTTATCGGTAAAAAGGAATGAGCAGGTAAAGCCCCTTCTGGCGGAGCGTTTTTGCCGGGCTGAGCACAGCCTGAACGCCCTTCTTGAAAAAGGAGTGCAAAACGGAGAATTCCGCCCGAAGCTCCCCTTGAGCGAAATATCGAAATTCCTCCTGCTTTTTATGGACGGGGTCGCTGTAAATATGATTCACCTGAGGGGCGAGAGTATTGATATAAACTACCAAACGGCTCAACTGCTCCTCTACCTGGAATATGCCCTGGAAATTGAAAGCAGTAAATAAGCGTATGGATTGAAAAACTGTTTGTTTTACCAGTCGTGTGGGAGTGTTGAAGCTTGAAAAATAATAAAAGGTCCCTATTCCGTTTCCTATGCATCGTTTCCGGCTCGTTCGTATTCACAGGCTTCAGCCTGTCCTATGCCTCCTTTACGATATACAGCCTGGACAATTTGCTGAAAGCGGCCTTTGTGATTATCTCGGCCGTGTTCCTGATGCTTTTTGCAGCCATGGCGTATAAATCTGCCGGAAGACATTCTAATAAATTGTTGAAAATCAGAAGCATCATGATTTATACCGTTGCGGCGGCAGCCGCAGGCTGGCTGCTGATGGCCGGAGGCGTATGGCTTTTAAGGTATGAGGTCTTATACACAAATAGTCCCTTAAAGCAGGAGTCTTTTATCCGGGTGCGTCAGGAAGATGATTTTGAAAAAATCAGTATTACCGTCCAGGAAGACGTAACTCTCCGGGGCTTTCTGTTCAAACCGCAGCACGGAGGCGTTACGCCGCTCGCGATATACTTTGGCGGCAGAGGCGAAGAAGCCTCGGGCATTATTGGCTATGCGCCAAAAATCAACGGCTGCTCCATGGCATTTATCAATTACAGAAGCTGCGGCCTCAGCGAGGGCAGGCAGAATGAAAAGAATCTTTTGTCGGATGCAGCCGCAGTATATGACTACTTTGCAAACAGAGACGACATAGATAAAAACAATATATTTTTAATAGCTCACAGCCTCGGCACCGGAATCGCCATACAGCTTGCATCCGAAAGAGATGTGAAGGGAATCGTGCTGTCCGCCGCTTACGATTTATATACCTCGGGGGTCATCCAGGACAAATTCCCGCTGATACCCGTCGGACTTCTGCTTCCCGACGAGTTTGACTCTCTGGCCGCTGCGCCGGGGTTGAAGCTACCCGCGCTCTTTCTCCTGGCCGAAGAGGACAAAACCATTTCTCACAAACGTACCCTTGAGCTTTTCGGCAGGTGGGGAGGAAAAGCCGAAAAAGTTATAATTGCAGGCACGCATCATGAAAACATAACAGCCAATGATTCAACATGGAAGTACATCAACAGCTTCCTGCACGAAATAATCGACTGAGCCCGGGTGCGGAATGTCTCCTGTATAAAGCCCCATCGATGGGTTAATTGATCATTATTCAACTTGCCAAAAATAAACAACCCCATTATAGGAAAAAGGGTTGCTTATTTTTGTAGGTACTGAATTTTAATAATCTTAACTATGTTTCAATCCACAGATTGTACTCTGACATATAAAGTATATCATAAACTTAATAGTAAAGATAATTAAATATATTTCCCAGATATTTGTAGGTACATATGAAATAGATTATAATTTAAGCATCAAATCAATATCGTAAAAAAAGGAGAATAGTATATGGAATTCGAATGGTTTTCTCCACCCCCTCGTAAACCTGAACTTGCTATTACAATTCCTAATGACAAATGCTTCAATTTAAATCAAAATTTGTTTCGGCAAATGCCTAAACAGATAGCTGTAGGTATTAGTGCAGATGGTAAAACTATTTGCCTTAAGGAAAATCCAGGGACGGGCCTTCAAATTCCTAAAAGCGGAACAATCAATAGTTATCACTTAGTTGCATTTATTAAAAAGCGAGGTATAAAATTACCTGCCCGGTATAAAGTAGAACAAAAAGAAGATCATTGGCTAGCAACATTAAATTCACCAGTCTTACCTACTCCCCCTAAAAATACGCCAAAGAGCCCCAGAAAAAGGGGTCTTAGAACTATGATGAATGAAGATAACAATAAAGCAAAAGCAGAAAAATCGTTATGAAAACTATAACAAAAAGAAAGGAGAACTGTAGTGGCTAGAATCACTGAAGAGGATGTTATCGCCTTTTATTGGCCTCTCATCTTGCAGGAATGTAAAAATTCTTATAAAGGACTGGAACTGGAAGATCGTATTTCTGTGGGAGCAGCAGCGCTGCTTCAGGCCGTTCGTACTTACAAAATAAGTTATGGAAGTTTTAAAGATTATGGTCTTATGCAAATGCGGAGAATTATGAAAGAGCAAAACACAAAAGCCTGGGCCGGGAAGAAAATTGACTCAATGCTTTCCTTAAATACTCCATTAATAAACAAAACGGGAAACAAAAATTATACTTTTGCTGAATGTATAAACCTGGATAATATAGACTATACCAAACTGGACGTTAAACATTTTATTTACAGCTTGCCTGCAAAAGAAAAGAGTATTGTATTGATGCGCTGGTACGGATTAAGTCTTAAAAGTATTTCCAATAAGCTTAAAATTTCTACATATAATCTTAATCGCATTCTAACTAGTATTGGAGTTAAATTAACAACGTATTATGAGAATGATTCTTATTTTTGCCAGAAGCAATCATCGGAAGATTAGGGTATTCTTCCGGCAAGCCTTGATGCCTCCTTTATGCGGGTTTGGATTTCCATTTGTTACAAGTCCTCTTTTGTGTTATAATAAATTTATAAATATCTATTGTGAATTGAGAAAGGATGGATTTAATTTGGTTGATATACAAATTCGTGAAAATATTGTAAATAACCTTGATAAATTACCAATAGACCTCCAGAAAAAGGTGCAAGATTTTGTCAATGCCTTAGTAATCACTCTACCGAAAGGTGTCCCAGGAAAATCTTTACTGGATTTTACAGGTAAGCTTGATAAAAAAGACGCAGATGAGATTATAGAAATAATTGAAAACGGCTGCGAAAGAGTAGATTTAAATGAGTGGTAAAATATTGCTTGATACAAATATAGTAATTTTATTTTTTTCCGGAGATGAGATAGTTAAGAGATATATTGCAGAAGCCGATGAAGTATTTTTACCTAGCACAGTTGTCGGAGAGCTGTATTTTGGGCATTTAATTCTTCTAAAAAGAAGATAATGCCTTGCGTGTAGATGAGCTTTTAACTAAAGCTACTGTGCTAAGCAGCGACGCCATGACTTCCAAAGAATATGGAAAAATAAAAAGCGATTTGCGTAAAAAGGGCAAACCCATACCTGAAAACGATATTTGGATAGCAGCAGTTGCGATACAATATGATCTCAAGCTGATAACGAAGGACTCTCATTTTGAATATATTGATGATCTGGACATAGGATTATTATGAAATAGAAATATATATTCCAAACAAAATGCCTGCCTTGATATCCTTTTCTCAGCGAATCAGCTTTCTTCAGTTACAAATTCAGTTTTTTACCATGTTTTAATTATAAGTGTCATATCCGTCACAAAAAAGGATATCATATGGATAATATGGGATTTATCGGTTTCGGAAGCATGGGAAGCATGCTTGTAAAAGGATTTATAAAATCGGGACTGGCAAGCCAGACACAGATCGTTGTGACAAGGAAGGAAAAAAGCAGGCTGGCTGAGATAAAAGACGTATGGCCGGGGATAGGCATTGCGCAAGAGGTTACCGAAGTCGTAAAGATGCAAGGCATATATTTTTAATTTATCAGACTCTCTTGCCTTAAACAGCGTATACAAATTATACCCTGTTTAAGGAATAATCCCCTGTCCGGATGGACTCTCCGACATATATCTTAATGCCTTTAAATAAATATGGCAATGTGATATTATTTTTTTATCGATAACTCAGGAGGTACATCAATGACTGTAACCGTGAGGAAAGTGAAACCCGAAGAGCTTGATAAGCTGCTCGATCTGTACAGGCATTTAAACCCGGAGGATCCTGATATAAAAGGTCAAAAGCATATAAGAGAGATCTGGCAGGAGATTTGCGCCGATCCGTCAACCTATTGCTTCGCCGTCGAAGAGGACGGCCTGCTGGTATCCTCCTGCACCCTCGCCGTGATAAGGAACCTGACCCGCGGCGGACAGCCTTACGGCCTGATAGAGAACGTCGTGACGCACGCCGCTTACCGTAAGAAAGGCTACGGAAGCGCCGTGCTTGAAAAAGCCGTGGAAACAGCCAGGTCGAACGGCTGCTATAAGGTAATGCTCATGACGAGCAGAAAGGAAGAAAGCACCCTGAATTTTTACGAAAAGGCGGGCTTCAAAAGAGGCCAGAAGACTGCTTTCATCATAAAGTTCTGATTCGAAATAAAGCGGAGGATTTTTAAATGTGGTATAAGCACAAATTTTTCAAATATGCGCTGGGCCTGCTCCTGATACTGGTCAATATATACCTGCTGGGAAGGATCGATTTCTTTCTTGTACCTCTGAGGAACGTACTCGGCACAATATTCTTCCCCCTGCTTATTTCAGGCTTGCTTTACTATCTGCTGCGTCCCCTTGTCAATCTCCTCGTCAGGCTGCGTATACCGCGGTCGCTGTCCATTCTCATATTGTTTGTAGTGCTTCTCGGCCTGTTTGCATTCATAAGCGCCAGCACGGGCTCGATGCTGATAACCCAGGCAACTCAGCTCTATAACAACGCTCAGAACTATATCCAAATCGCAACCGAAAAGACCATGGAATTTTTCAACAGCGGCAGTCTCTCCTTCATTCCCGTTGAAGAGTTGCAGCAGCAGCTCACGGGCTTTCTCGGCAAGCTGGTGCCCATTCTGAGCCAGAGCATCATAAGCGGCATCGCGGCTGTCGCGAATTTCGCAACCGTGCTGGTGATTGTGCCTTTCATACTGTTCTATTTGCTGAAGGACGACCATCTATTCCATAAATACCTGCTGAACCTGATACCGAAAAAGCACAGGGAAAACGGAGACGACATACTGGACGACGTAGACAAAACGCTCTCCCTCTATATCATCGGGCAGGCGATTATGGCGCTGACCGTGGGGACCCTCATGTATATCGGCTACCTCATCCTCGGCCTCGATTTCGCCCTCATACTGGCGATATTCGCCTTTGTAACAGCCTTCATACCGATACTGGGCGCCTTTATAGGAGTTATCCCCGCCATCCTCGTCGGACTGACGGTAGACCCGTTTATGGCTCTCAAGGTGCTTATATTGATGATCATCGTCCAGCAGCTTGAGGGGAACCTGCTGTCGCCGCAGATCATGGGCAAGCGTATGAATATACACCCCCTCACCTTCATCATCATACTCCTGGCCGCCGCGTCCCTGGCAGGCTTCATAGGAATGCTGATAGCTGTTCCCGTCTATGCGGTTGTCAAAATCGTCGGCAAAAAGATTTACGAAATCTACAAGCTGGACAGGAAAAGCACCTGATGCGGGCGGGCGGATTGACCGTCAGGCCGTATTGATGTAAAATGTAAGGGGATACCTTTCTCCGGCCGGCGAATCAAAGCTCGAGGCATGTCCCCTTTTGACGCCGAAGCCGGTCCGGATGCGCCGGCTAAACTTGAACAAAGGTATAACCGCCTTGGCTTTTAAGCTGATCCGGGCTCACGGAAGAGCAGAAAATCAAGGCTTTCTGGATAATTAGAAAAGAAGGTGGTATTCATGAAAAAGAAAAAGGCAAAGACCTCCCTGGAGCTGATGAAGGAGGTCAGGACGGAATGGGCGATAAATCCCGTTACCAGGGTACACGACAACGACACAAGAAAAAACGCGAAGAAAATGCGGGGCGAGGCCCGCAAAGCAGTGAAAAAGGCTCTGTCGGAGGATTCGGGAGAGCTTTTTTCATGCCGTTTTCCGGCTTATAATATAAATTAAGGC
>JAEZJL010000010.1 GCA_023415815.1 Bacillota bacterium
TATTTTGCCTTCATCAACTCTCATTTTTTCACCTCGAAAAAAATATCTTTGTCTATCACTATCGTAGAAAGAATGGGTATCAATTTATTGCTTGAATCTCATGTATATGCTTCTTTCCTCAAACCCCAATGACTTCCAAAAGCCTTTACCTGGTTCGTTCCATACCATAACCTCTATATCAATGGTATCGGCTCCCAACAATTTCAATAGGTTTTCAAATGCAAGCTTTCCGTATCCTCTCCTTCGAAATTCCCGGCAAATAAAAAAATGTCTGAGGTATGGCGGATTCTGCCTGTTATTAACTAATGCATAACCTACAACATCACTCCCACGTTCAAAAAAGTACGCATTATAATCTGAGCTTATAAACTTATTCATACGTTCTTTTAGCTGCTCTTCACTCATTTTATTATCATGCTTTTCGTCTTCTATAAGCTGCTTGTTCATTTTTGCCAGGGCATCCAAAGCTTCATATGTACAAAGACTTACAACTATGTTATCCATACTGTTTCCCCTTATTTTCAGCTAGTGCATGAATAATACTTTTTCTACGATTCATTCATTATAATACCATATTCCGCCATATTGTCCACTAATTTTACAAAACATAAACACAATTCCATAAAATATCGCATCTACATTATATGGCACTCAGGTGAGTGTGCAGACGAAGTCTTTGGCGGGTACCCGTGGTTCCATCACGAGAGGCTTATGAATGCGGGCACATTTCCCTGGTCGATTGACCCCAGTGTCCGGATGTCGGTCATGTCAGGCGAGCTCATCGAGGCTGTAAAGCCGGTAGAATACGCCGCCGCAAGATATGCCGAAACCCTTGGGGAAGTGCCCCGGCTTTCGGGCGAATCGGCCCTTGAAGCAAGAAGAAGAGAGCTTTTTTATCTGAATTTCACCTGGTTCATGCAGACCCTGCTGGACCGGAAGGACCGTATGAGCATGGCTCACGGCCTGGAGGTGAGGGTGCCGTACTGCGACCACCGCCTTGTACAGTATGTCTGGAACATACCCTGGGAGACCAAGATGCTAAACGGAAGGGAGAAGGGCCTTCTGCGCAAGGCTCTGGAAGGCGTGCTGCCCGAGGATGTCCTCTACCGCAAGAAGAGCCCCTACCCCAAGACGCACAATCCCGCATATGAAACAACAGTAAGGGAAAGGCTGGGCGAAGCTCTCCACGACCCGTCGTCGTCGCTGCTTCCTCTCATAGACAGGAAAGCGGTAAACGACATGCTTTCGGAGAGCTCGGACTTATCGAAGCCCTGGTTCGGTCAGCTGATGGCCCGCCCGCAGCTGTACGCCTGGCTGCTTCAGATAGACATGTGGCTGCGAAAATACAAAGTCAGCCTTGTATAAAGACATATCTGCCGCGGCCTTTATCTATCCGATATCGTCCTGACCAGCCGCCCGGAAATCTCGTCAAGCGAATGGGCCGTGTTGAAAAGCTCCTCGCTTGCCGCAAGGGTTTCCTGGGTGCTGCTTGTTACATACTGCACATTGGAGGAGGTTTTTTCGGCAATATCGCTGACCCTGCCCATGAAATCCGATATGGACCTTGAGCGTTCCATCTGCTGGAGCGACAGGCCGTTGATTTCCTGCAGCGAGTCTATTGCGGCGGCCAGCTTTTCTATTATCCTTTGATAGTTGTCATTCGAGGAGTTGATGATGCCCGCCCCCTCCTCGACCATGGCCACGCTTGTCTCCATAAGCTCGCCCACCTTCTCGGTATGGCGGCTTATCTCGTCGAGGGTATGTGTAATGCTCTTCAAGGAATTGTGGCTCTGCTCGGCAAGCTTCCTTATCTCGTCTGCGACGACCGCAAAGCCCTTGCCGTTTTCCCCCGCCCTGGCGGCTTCAATGGAAGCGTTCAACGCCAGAAGGTTGGTCTGGTCCGAGATCCCTTTTATTGTTTCCACGATCGAATCAATGGATTTTGCTTTCGAATCCAGCTCCCTTACGTTTGCGGAGGTCATGGAGACATAGCCCTTAATAGCCTTCATTTTCTCCGCCGCGCCGTTTATGGCCGACTTTCCTTCATCCGCTATCTGCTTGAGGTCGTTGGAAATTTCCACCGAGGCATCCGTTTTATTGAGTGTGAATCCGATATCCGTGATGAGCTCGTTGAGAAGGTCATAGCTTTGCGTGATGCTTTCCGCAGTCTCCGTCGCTCCCGAGGATACCTCCTGCGAAGCCTGCGCCATGTTGTCGCACGCCGCGTTCTGCTCGGAGGCAAGCGCGGCGATCTGGCGGCCGGTGCTTGTAAGCTGCCCGGATATTTCATTGGCCCTGTCGAATATGATATGCAGATTTTCAAGCGATTTTTGAACTTCACTTTCGCTCTTTGACGACCTCAGCAGTATTTTTTTAGAAAAATGGAGCGTCAGATATGTCCCTCCCAGGCCGAAAAGCATGGAAAGAAATCTGAGCGTGAGCTCGCCCGTCACATCGTCCCCCGGCGCATAGTGCTTCACTGTAAAGTAGCACAGGATGCTGATGGCAAAGCCCAGGAGCACGGAAACCGTCAGAGTCCGGATCTCAAGGTAGAGGGCGCTCAGAAAAACGGAGAAGAATATCATCCCCCAAACCTCGGCGTAGGGGATATTCCTGACTATCCCGTAATAATTGACCGATGAGCAGATGATCAGGCAATATTTGAAAAAGCTCACGAAATGCCTGCTGTCCCTGCCTTTGCTCCTGTAGACAATAAACACCGCGGTTACCGTTATCGAGGTCGCACCCATATAAGCGGAAAGGCCGTAAATGTTACTCCAGTCAAGCCTGTCGAAGACGCCCAGAAGCATGAGGGCTACGACAAGCAGGACCGCGCCGGCGCCGCTTATGATGCACAGAACGTACGTGAAGAAATTGATATCCTTGTGATACTCCAGCAGAGTCTTTCTATAGGATTTCATAACTATTTCATTCTCCATTTGCCTGCCTCCCCGGTATTCTTTTGTTTAATTGCAATAAATTTATGTTAAATTTTATTATAAGTTATTGATTATTCTGGTAAATCATGTATAATTATGGTATTGTATTTTATCAATGTCACTTACATATGGATATTAATCACTATATTTATGTATATTTTAATTATTTTGTATTAATATGTCAATGAGCATAATTTATAAGTTATTTTGCTGTTTCATAAAAACTACATTAAAAACAGGGAGGAATGTACAATGGGTATCTGTATAGCAGGCTTGGGGCATTATCTTCCGGAAAGAGCAGTGACTAATGAAGAGCTGATAGGAATGCTGGCCGAAGCCTCGGGAAATAATTTCAATGCCGCGGGGCTGAAGAAAAAGCTGGATATGAATCTGGCTGTAACGCGCCGCTTCATAAGCGGCGATGAAAACGCCCTGCAGATGGCGAAGTCCGCCATATGGAGGTGCCTTGAGAAAAGCGGCGCGGACGCCGCGGATATAGACCTTATCATCTACTGCGCAATGTACCGTAAATTTGTCGAGCCCGCGATGGCCATACATCTCCAGAACGAAATAGGGGCCGTCAACGCAAATGCTTTTGACATTTCCAACGCTTGCATGGGCTTTCTTAACGCGATTGAGCTTGCCTATTTTTATATTGAAGCCGGCAGATACGACAATGTGTTGATCGTCGGAGCCGAAGAGAATTCCGGGCTCATACCGATGGATATGTTCGGCGACGAGGAAAACAATCCCGGCTTTTCATCGCTTACCATCGCCGACGGAGCCGCTGCGATGCTGCTGCAAAAGGGCAAGCGGAAAAAGGATTTCGGGCTTTTCGACATGCAGACCTTCAGCGAGCACAAGGACATCTGCAAAATAAAAATCGGAAAGGAAACGCATGACCTGAAGCTTATGGTCAACAGCAGAAGGCTTGCGGCCGCGGCCCTGGACATCATGTCAAAATTCATACCCGGTTTTGTTGCTCTTGCGGAGGATTATCTGGGAGGAGTCGATATTATGTTCATACACCAGGTCACGGGAAATCAGAAGAAGTTCTGCGGGGGGCTCAGCGACGAGCTGTTCAGCAAGTTCTATACGACCTTCCCCACCGTCGGCAATACAGGCAGCGTATCTGTCCCCCTTGCCATGTCGCTGGCCGAAGAAGAGGGCAAGCTCAAAAGGGGCGACAGGGTGGTCGTCCTGGTGGGAGCCTCTGGCTTTTCGTGTGGCGGTACGGCATTCGTATACTGATATGCCTGCTAGCCACCCGTGAACAGGTTTCCGGGATTCAAAACCGCTTGAGGGTCGAATACTTTTTTTACGGCCCTCATCTGTTTTATACCTTCCGTGCCGTACATACGCTCCAGCAAGGCCGTCTTCAGCTTGCCGACGCCGTGCTCGGCGGATATTGTGCCGCCCATTCCTATGATCCTTTTAGCCCAGGAATGATACAGCTCCCAGCCTTTGGCGTACTCGTCCGCCGACCGCGGCAGGATGTTTACGTGCAGGTGGTTGTCTCCGATATGCCCGAATATGACTGACTCCAGCCCGGCCTCTTCAAGGCCGCGGTTGTACATATCCATGACCTCCTCCAGCCTGTCGTCCGGGACAGCCATGTCGGTACCGAGCTTCGTGAGCTCCGGGTTTTTCTTTTTCCTGTCTGCGATGATGAGGTTTACAGCTTCAGGAACGGCGTGCCTGAAGGTATGGAGCCTCTCCATCTCAGCCTCGCTGGCGGCAAACCAGGTGGCGTCCTCCCCGCCTCCGGACTCTTCCAGAAGGGCTGTAATGTCCATAACGAGCCCGCAGGCTTCGTCCTCGCTGTCTGCATGTATTTCCGCATAAACGGCTGAGCTTATTCCGCCGGGAATTTCCGGTATTGCCGAAAAGGAGCTGTTTTCACGCTTGAACCGGCGTAAAAGCTTCAGCGTGTCGCGGTTGAAGAACTCCAGCGCCGCAATTGCCGGGCCTCCGGAAGCGGAGCGGGCTTCGAGCGCCTGCTGCCTGAGCTTTTTCACGAATGCCAGCGCCTGGGCTTCTTCCGTCAAAAGCGCCATTATTCCCCACACATTTGCGGGCTTCGGCACAAGTCTGAGAAGGATGCCCGTAATGACTCCAAGCGTGCCCTCGCTGCCTATGAACAGGTCGAGCAGATCCATGCCCTCGTGCGCGAAGTATCCCGAGGCGTTTTTGACATCAGGCATTTCATAGCCGGGCAGGCTTCCGCTGAAAACCTTTCCTTCTGCCGAAGCAACGGAAAAGCTCTCTCCCGCGGCTTTGTCCCTCCCTCTGGAAAGCTTCAGCACGGAGCCGTCCGCAAGTACGACGTCCAGCCCTTCGATGTATTTTCTCGCTGGCCCGTAATAAAACGAGCAGGCTCCCGAGGAGTTGCACGCCGCGATGCCGCCGAGGGTTGCGGAAGCTTCGGTGGGGTCTGTGGGGAAAAACCACTCTCCGGCTCTTTTAAAGTCCTCAAGCGTTTTCAGGGCTTCCGCGGACCAGCCGGAGGTATCGAAGCTCTTTCCGGCCAGCATTTCACGGAGCTTTGAAAGAATCACTCCGGGCTGCAGCATGACAAGATATGAGCCGCTTGTGGCGTCATACGACAGACCCGTGACCCTGTCCATCCTTCCGAGATTCAGTATATGGCCCTCCGCAGGCACGGCGCCTGCCGTTACACCTGTGCGGGCTCCCTGCACAGTGACCTTGATGCTGTTTTGCGTCATGTATGAAAGCGTGGAGGAGACTTCCGCCTCGTCCAGAGGGAACGAGATGGAAACGGCGCTGCCTATTTTCTTTGACTCGTCCTTGAGGAAATCCCCGTGCCGGTCGTCCACCCTCTCAAGCTTGAAACCGTCCATCTATTCTTTGCTCCTTTTCTTCAGCGAGGCCTTGGAGCGCGTTTCCTGAAGCTTTACGGAGGCCTGCCTGCGCTCGAGTATCCCCATTGAAAGGTTTATACACTCTTCCGCCTCTCCCGTCGACATTGTCCCCACGGTAACCATATCGCAGTCCCTAATGGTGTTCCAGACGAAGTTCAGCGCCTGGAAGGGCCTCAGCTGTCCCGCGGCCATCGGCTTTATCGTCATTACGGGCTTTGCGGCCTCACTCATGACCTTTGCTATCCAGTCAACCTCCACCTGCATCAGAAAGCCCATGGAGTTGTATATGGATATATAGGCCTCTACATCCAGCCCTGTTTCGTCGGCATATATTATCGTTTCGGGCATATGGGTACTCAGACCGGGAATCATCTTCCTCTCCCTGATTACGCGGCATACCTCGTCCATTCTTCTTATTTCCCTGGAGCACCTGTCCACCATGCTGTCCGTGACGCTCTGGTGCGGCATGCATATGTGCGTGCCGTAGCGGGCCTGCTCGTCCATTATCCTCTCGATTTCGCCCATGTCGAAGCCCTTTGAGGGCGTATCCTTGGTAACAGGCAAAAGCGGGGTCGATACGATGATCATGCCCCTGCCGGTCCGGTCCTCCGCTTCTTTTATGGCGTCGGCCAGGGGAATGTTGGTTATCTGTCCCATGATGGTATCCACGCCGGACTTGAGGAATACCTCCAGCATGTCCGCTATCTTTTTCCTGTCGCGGATATTCTCCTTTATGTAGTTGTCCTTTGCGTCGGATGTGTGGCTCCAGCCCAAAAACCAGTTGGTGCCTATGATCATTCTTGAAACCGAGAGTCCCCCTACCGTCGTCCTTGGAAAGCTGTTCATGGGTATACCTCCGTTATCGGTTTAATTAGGTCGTTATAATAATAGTATAACATAAGCGGCATGATAGCAGTAAAAGAAAACCTCCGAAGGACGGAGGTTTTCTTTTGAACTATAGTATTTTATTGATCTTTATTCGTTCTTGTCTTCATCGAGTACAACATCAATATTGAGTGTCTTGCCGTCCCTGTATACCACCACGGTGACCTTGTCGCCGGCTTTGTGCTTGTTTTTCTGGGTTTCGAGGTCCGCGAACTGCTTGACCTCCACGCCGTCGAACTTCGTAATGATGTCTCCGTTTTTAATGCCGGCCTTGTACGCTGCGCTCAAAGGAGTGACCTCGTATACAAGAAGCCCTGCCGGAACATTGTACTGCTGTGCAACTTCCGCTGTGAACCTCTGGTCGATCGAAACTCCAAGAAGCGGTCTGCCCTTGATGTATTTATTATCAATTAATTCCTGGGCTATTTCCTTAGCGTGGTTAATCGGTATCGCGAAGCCAAGTCCCTCAAATTCCGTTGCCGCAAGCTTTACGGTGTTGACACCGATTACCTGTCCCTGGGAGTTGCAGAGCGCTCCGCCGCTGTTGCCCGGATTTATTGCCGCGTCGGTCTGAATGAGTGTAAGGTCGTTGCCGTTGTCCATCTGTATCTTTCGGTTAAGTCCGCTGACTATTCCGGAGGTTATGGAGTTCATGTATTCAAGGCCATACGGACTCCCAATTGCTACTGCAAGCTCACCCGGCTTCAGTTTGTCGGAATCGCCCAACTCTGCTGCGGGCAGCCCTTTCGCGTCAATCTTTATTACAGCTATGTCGCTGTCTACATCTCTTCCTACTATGGTAGCGGTGTAAGGCTTATCCTTCTGGCTTGGCAGCACCACCTGGATCTGCGAGCCTTCAGCAAGCTTGTTCGAATTGCCCATGAGCGCGTCCGCCACAACATGGTTGTTCGTCAGTATATAGCCGTCTTCTCTTATGATGATGCCCGAGCCCTCGCCCGTGCCGCTCTGCGGCATGTCGTCGAAGAAGAAGCCGCTGCCCTGTCTTTTTATGGTCACTTTAACGCCTACTATTGAAGGGCTGACCTTTTCGGCAATTGCCGATACCGGCGAATCGGACTTTGCAATTTCGACCTTCTTATATATTCCGTTATCCGAAGATGCGCCCAGGCTGCTCGCAGGCGTAGATACTCCGAAATAGCTTCCCACCGCGGGCTGAAGTATGGGCAGCAGGAACTGGGTTCCCGCAAAGACCACGCCTCCGCCGAAGATTGAGCTTATAAGGGCAAGAAGGATCAGATGGAATATGCCGAATTTCCTTGTCTTTGTCTTTTTGTAGCTTTCGGTGTAATAAACAGGGGGCTTTTCGGCGTCGTTTCCGGCATAGGCCCTTTTTTCGTTATTTTCCGTGTTATCCGAGGCATATCCCGGCGCATAACCCGAGGTATTCCCTGTCGTATAGGTTGTTTCAGGCTCTGCTGTGTAATCTGTGGTATTCTCCGCCGTATAGCCTGCGGCAGGCCCTGCTGTGTAAGCTGTATCAGCTTCCACAGTGGTCTCTGTCGTATTGTCGGTTTCATTTGCCGCGGTTGCTTCGCTGAAGGCCGCGTCCGTATTTAATGGATTGTTTGCAGTATCCTGCGTTATATCAAATCCGTTGTCGCCTTTAATATTCTCGTCCATAAACTGGTTCCTCCCGTCATAAACATTGTCGTTTTAATTCTTAGCTTATATTCCTATTTTAAATGTTCAATTTGAAAAAAATATGAACAATCTGTTAACTTTGAACGTTTTTATTGTCTTCCGGTTCGACTTTTTCCGAGCTCGCGAGCGTAAAAATGAATTCGGCGCCCTTTCCCGGCTCACTTTCGACCCATATCTGCTGCCCGTGCTCGTTTATTATGTTTTTAACTATGGCTAGCCCAAGTCCGGTACCTGTCTTGTCCCTGCTTCTGGATTTGTCGGTTTTATAGAAGCGTTCCCAGATCATATCGAGCTCGTCCTTTTCGATCCCTGCTCCGTTATCCTTGACGGATACGAGCACCTTGCTCTTTTGCGCCTTGGTTGTTATTTTGATCCGGCCGTTTTCCGGCGTGAATTTTATAGCATTGTGCACGAGATTGTATATGACTCTTTCTATGGCGTCGGCATCGGCGTTCACATACATGCCCTCTTCCTCGAAATCCGCCTCTACAAATATGTTCTTGTCGAGGAGAAGCGTTTCAAGCTTGATGACGCACCTGCGCACAAGCTCGTTGATGTCAAACGGCTTGAGGCTCAGAGTCACCTCGCCGGCCTCCATTTTTGCCAGGTCGAGCAGGTCGTTGACGAGCCTGTTGAGCCTGTTGGTCTCGTCCCTTACTATTGTCAGGTAATACTCCTGCCTGTCGGGAGGTATCGTACCGTCAAGGATGCCTTCTATAAAGCCGCGTATGGAAGTCATAGGCGTTCTTAGCTCGTGGGATACGTTGGCAATGAAACCGCGCCGCATCTCCTCAAGATTCTGAAGCGCGACCGCCATCTGGTTGAAGGTTCCGGCAAGCTCGCCTATCTCGTCGTTGGATTTGATATTCAGGCGCTTGCGGAAATCCCCCCCTGCAATGATCCTGGCTGCATTGTTTATCTGCTTCAGAGGCCTGGACAGCCTGAGGGATATTATATATACAAGGATTACGGCAATAAACACCGCTGCACCGACGGAAATGAGGAAGAAGCCCAGTACATTGTTGCGTACCTCCTTCAGCCTTGGCACCGGGGTGTGTATATAAATGGCCAGCTTCACTTTATTACTGGCATCATATTCGTATTCGTATGACTTTGCCACCGTCAGCCACATGTCTCCGTAATCCTGCTTTATAAAGAAAGGATCCCTGAAAAAGCCGTAAAAATGGCCTATTTCACTGTACATGTCCTTTGGGGAGGATATGAGCCTGGAAAACTCGCCCTCATCCGGAAGCTTCATCAGACCCGTATCGTCGGTGTACTTATTCTCGATTGCGTCGGGAATGGCGGGACTGCTATAGCGTATATGCCCGGTCTCGTCAACGATCCATATATAAGAGTCAAGATACCGGCTCAAGGTGGATAGAGTATCCCTAAGATAGATGCTCGCGATCGGGCTGTCAATATTCTTCAGATAGCTGGTGAACAGCTCATAGCTGTAATCGCAGCCGTTCTGGAGCGAGCCTGTCGTCTCGGACGTAAAAAACCTGTCTAGAAAGAAAATCAGCATAACGCCGGTCACTGAAAAAGCAATGGCCAGAATCAGCAAAAAAACGGTCACCAGCTTGCTGAAGATGCTTTTGAACATCATTTCACCTCAAATTTGTAGCCGACTCCCCAGACGGTCTTGAGCTGCCAGGTCTGGCCGGGAAGGTCGACCTTCTCCCTCAGCCTTTTTATATGGACGTCCACCGTCCTGGAATCGCCGTAAAAATCAAAGCCCCACACATGCTCAAGCAACTGCTCGCGGGTGAATACCTTATTCGGGTTTGAAGCAAGGAAAAAAAGCAGCTCCAGCTCCTTTGGAGGCAACTCCAGGTCCTTGCCGGATATCTTCACGGTATAATTCGTCCGGTTCACCACCAGATTCGGATAGACGATTTCCTGGGTGTCAAAATCCTTATGCTCATATCTTCTCAGCACTGCCTTGACTCTTGCCACCAACTCCTTGGGGTCGAAGGGCTTGACCATATAGTCGTCCGCGCCTAGCTCCAGTCCCAGGACCTTGTCGAAGGTCTCGCCCTTGGCGGTAAGCATTATGATAGGTATGTTGCTGATCTTCCTTATCTCCCTGCAAACCTGCCAGCCATCGGCTCCCGGCAGCATAATATCAAGTATGACCATGCTCGGAGCGAATCCGGAAAACACCTCTATGGCCTTTTTGCCATTATAGACCGTCATCACCTCGTAGCCGTCCTTCTCAAAATACAGCCTGACAAGCTCGCATATGTTTACATCGTCGTCCACGACAAGCACCTTTGTCTTGCTGAGCACAGCTTATCACACTCCTTTGGTAAATCACAAAATTATAATAACATGTACGAATTATTCCAACAACAAACAAGATGTAAACAATTTGAAAACAATTATAAGGAAAGCTGCTTATTCTGCAGCCCAAAATATGAAGGGTATGTATTCGATAAGGGGGATCGCCCCTCTTCCGGTCAGTTTATGATCTCGTTCCTGGCTGTGATATTATTCAAAACAAAATTGCTGAGCCTTACCTCGTCCCTCAGCTTTTTGTGTTCCTCCCTGAGCTCCCTTATATCGGCCGCAATCCTCTGCTGCTCCTCTGAAACAGCCTTAAGCATGTCCAGAAGCTCAGCCAGCAGCGCATTATTTTCATATTTCATACCAAATCCCCCTTTCGATAAAGGTCTATATTTCAGGAACATTAATTATATTATCACATTTTATCCTAATGAAAACAGTTTTTATAAATTCATTGACGAACATAATATATTTTATGTTCCGTTATTTATTGTACGGAGGATTTTATTAAAATGTTTTCTTGCCGGAAACCAATTTTGCAGAACTGTCCCCGTTTTCCGGGATGGGGGACAGTTCTGCATTCTTGAGCGACCGTTTCCGAGGGAGGGACAGTTCTTCATAAAAGGGGGACAGTTCTACAATTGAGACGGGGACAGTTCTGCAATTTACGATATCAATGATTTTGAAGAACTGTCCCTGCTTCTTACATATCCACATATCCATTGCTTTTCTCAATTCCGCGGTATACCAGCCTACATTTTCCACGGCTCTGTCCGGTGTTTTTCCGGCTTCAACCTGCCTGTAAAAGAGGGACAGTTCTCCAATTTACGGTATCAATGATTTTGAAGAACTGTCCCCCTTCTTGTCCCCATTCTTTTGAACTGTCCCGCTTCTTACACATCCATTGCTTTTCTCAATTCCGCGGTATACCGGCCTACATTTTCTACGGCTTCGTCCGGCGTTTTTCCGGCCTCCACCTGCCTGACCATGGCGCTGCCGACGATGAGGCCGTCGCAGTAGCCTTTCAGGGCAAGGATGTGCTCGGGCGTTGAGATGCCGAAGC
>JAEZJL010000055.1 GCA_023415815.1 Bacillota bacterium
CGGTTTTTTTATGGCAGTATTCCCTTTTGAGCTGCTTCAATAAGTTAATGCAACCCCGTGTAAACGAGTATGGCATCCCTCAAAAATGCGGCTGTTCCGGGCTGTTCCTTGTCATAGTAAGCTGTGAACCTTTCGTCCTCCACGTACATCCGCGCCACTCCCGCATGGGCTTCCTTTGAGTAGCTTTCCCAGAAGCAGCACAGCCACCGGCGGTGCAGGTCAGCGGCATTCTGAGCCAGCTCTCCGGCGGGGTCGCCGGTTTTGAACGCCTCCTTCAGCGCTGCGGTCAGGTCGGCGCTCAGCCTTTCAACCTCCGCATGCTGTTCTTCGGTCATACCCATAAGCTTTTTGTTTGAGCTGTCAACCTGCTCGTCCCCGTATTTCTCCCTGATCTCCGCACCGTATTTTTTCTCGTTATCGTCAACCATCCTTTGCTTGAAGCCTTCGAATTTTTCCTTATCCGTCATTGCAATCCTCCCTTCCGACGCCGCAATCGTTTTATCGATATTGGCCATCAACAAATCCAGCTGTTCGCGTTTTGCCAGGAGCTTTTCCCGGTGCTCCCTCAGAGCGGCGGTATTGTCAAAGGACTTTGAGGCGATCATTTCCCCGACTTTTTCCAGGCCGACGCCAAGCTCCCTGTAAAAGAGTATCTGCTGCAGCCTGTCCACCTCCGGCTTCCCGTAGATGCGGTATCCTGATGAATTGATCCTCGCCGGCTTGAGAATTCCTATTTCATCATAATACCGCAGCGTCCTCGCGCTCACTCCGGCCATTCTTCCGAGCTTTTGCACCGTATATTCCATATCGCTCCTCCTGACAAGGATAACTATACACCCTCACGCAGCGTAAATGTCAATAGATATTTTACCCCCCCAAAAAAATAAATCCCCGCCTGTAGTGCAAAGCGGGGACTTATGCCGAAGCGTTTATAGATTTTTGGACATTTTATTCAATTCCTCAGCCATGGCGGCCATTTCTTCTATGTTTGCGGTGATCTCCTCGGTAGCCGAGGCCTGCTCCTGGCTGGAATGCAGGGACGCCCTGCTTTTCTCGCTGGCCTCCTCGACTTTTAATTTTATATTGTTCGTCAGCTTGTTGATCTTCGGCACGGTGCTCTTGGACTGGTCGGAAAGCTTCCTTATCTCTTCCGCCACGACGCCGAAGCCGCGTCCGGCCTCGCCTGCCCTGGCGGCTTCAATTGCTGCATTCAGGCCCAGCATCTTGGTTTCGTCCGCAATATCCTTTATAAAGGCCGAAACCTCGTTTATCTCTTCCGAAAGGCTTATTATATCCTTGATATCCGAATTAAGCTCCTGCTCGTTGGTATGTATTTCCGTAGCGGAGGAAGCCAGCTCCTCTATCGCCGCCGATATCCCGTTGAGTCCGGTTTCAACATTTTCCGAAATGCTGCGAAGCTGCGCCGCAGTCTGCTTCGGAGTGACGATACCCAGAGTCGCAACGATTTCATCATTGTTGTCCTCGTCATAGAGAGGGTAGTTGGTGACCGAAACGGGAACGCCGTATTTTGAAGCGTCAAGCTCAACCGCCAGCGGCTTTTTCGAGCTGATAACGCGGGAGGCGATATCGTTTTCCTGCAGTTCATATCCCAGGTAGTTCGAAGGCATGTCAAATTTATTCGACGGCTGCCTGTATGCAATCTTTTTCAAATCGGTAATGTATAAAAAAGCGCCTTCGTGGAACATCTCGGCCAGGACGGGCGCAAAGCTGTCAAAAGCGGAGGCGACGGGATGCAGTCTGGGAAAGGCTATTGAAAATGCGCCATACATCTCGTCGTCTTCCTTGATAATCGGTATGGATACGACAACCAGCCGGCTCCCGTATACCGAGCGCGGAACCTTCTGGCTCAGAACCTTTCTATCGCGTATCGCGTTCATGGTTACGCTGTTGCTGTCAAGCTTAAAGCCTATGTTCAGGATATCCAGGTTGAATGAGCTGGAGCCTTTGCGCCATATCACCATATTTTCTTCAACAATTCCGAACAGAACCCCTCCGGGAATAAAATCCGCCATGATTTCGGCCAGTATCTTGCAGGAATCAATCTCCGACTGCTTTATCATCTTACCGCCTCCATTTCGCTCTCAATATTCTGAAAAACCTCGCTTCTCAAGCTTTTTTCGTCCAGCACCAGGATAAGACGTTCTCCTATTTTGCATATACCTTTCAGGCTGTGATTGCCGATATCGTTTATTTCAGAACAGAGGCTTTCTATAGATTCCTCACCGATTCTTAAAACATCCGATACGTCGTCTACAATGATCCCGGCCATCAGCCCATCCAGCTTGAGAATCAGAAGCCTGCTGTCCGCGCCTCTTTCCAGGTTTTCCAGGCGGAATCTCTTCTTTAAGTCGATGATATAGATGACCTTGCCTCGGAGATTGAACATCCCTTCGATGTACGAGGGCACATTGGGAAGCCTCGTAATTTGCCCGGGAATCCTGATTATCTCCTGCGCGCAGGAAATGTCAATCCCGTATTCACCCCTGTCAAGTGAAAAAATGACCATTTGTAGAAAATTCATGTACTCACCTCCGGTTTTTAAGTTATACTATTTTTAAACATAATTAACCTTTTTGCGACATTTTACAACAAAATCAATTTTACTACTTTTGCAAATAAAATTTGCTACGGGATTAAGAAAATTTATACGGCATTAAGGCAAATTCGTAAATGCCGGCTCGCATGGGGGTTAATCATATGTTTGAGGATCATGTGCTTGAAGAAGTAATCAGGACGTATTCGGGGGCGACCAACAATCCTGCATTTTTTATAAAGGCCGCTGGCGGTACGCCCTGTTTCCTGCCGCAAAAATTGGACTACGAAGCTCTGTTGAATTATTTCGATTTCAGGGAGGTC
>JAEZJL010000197.1 GCA_023415815.1 Bacillota bacterium
CGTTTTGAACGATATTTTGCTGCGACTCGGGATCATATCGCAAAACAGGGCTTGGCTAGGCACCTCGGACACCGCCCTGGGCGCCATCATTTTTTCAGACGTCTGGAAGACCTCGCCTTTTATGGGGCTGATCCTGCTGGCGGGCCTGCAGGGCATATCCAGGGAGCTGTACGAGGCGGGTAAGGTCGACGGCGCAGGTGCGATAAGACAGTTCTTCAAAATCACCCTTCCGCTTCTCAAGCCCACCATTCTGGTTGCCCTGATTTTCAGGACCCTCGAGGCCTTCAGAGTCTTCGACCTCATCTTCGTCATGACGGGCGGAGGCCCCGGCAACAGCACGGAGAGCCTGGCGGTGTACACCTATAAGACCCTGTTCAGGAACCTGGACTTCGGTCAGGGCTCGGCCATTGCCATTCTGATATTTATTTTCATATTCATATTTGCGCTGTTCTATATCAATTTACTGGACAAGGAAAGCCTTCGCTAGGGGAGTGATCGGATGAAAAGCAAAGTCGTCAATAAGATTCTATTTTACACAATGGTGGCGGTGTTCCTGTTTTACATCGTGTTTCCCTTCCTGTGGCAGATACTGACCTCTGTCAAGCCTCCCCAGGATTTGTGGAGCACGCCGCCCAAGTGGATACCGAGCAGCTTTTATACGGGAAGCTTCATAGCGGTGTTTACCAAGAGGCATTTTCTGACCTATTTGTGGAACAGCACGGTAATCGTCTGCTCGACCACGTTATTCAGCGTTTTTCTGTCGTCCTTTGCCGCGTATGCCCTGGCAAGGCTCAAGTTTAAGGGCAAGAGGCTGATTCTGTCCCTGGTGCTTTCCGTATCGATGTTTCCGGGGATTGCGATCGTCAGTCCGCTGTTCATATTCTTAAAAGGGATCAATCTCCTAAACTCCCATCTGGGCTTGATTCTGGTCTACACGACCTTTACCATCCCGCTTGCCCTGTGGAACCTGAACGCGTTCTTCCGCCAGATCCCCTTTGAAATGGAGGAATCGGCGAAAATGGACGGAGCGTCCCCGCTGCAGACCTTCTCAAGGGTAATCCTTCCGCTGGCTGTACCGGGAATGTTCACCACCGCGATCCTCACCTTCATTGCGGCATGGAACGAGTTCCTGTACGCGCTTGTGTTCAATACCCGGGATGCGATGAGGACGGTGCCTGTCGGCATCGCCATGTTCCCGGGCGAATACGACCTGCCCTGGGGCGACATTTCCGCGGCCTCGGTGATCGTTACGGTGCCGCTCATCATCATGGTGCTGATTTTCCAGAGGAGGATCATCTCCGGCCTGACGGTGGGCGCCGTCAAGGGATAGGCGCGGGGGGCGCAGCGGGTGGTATTGACGTCGCGCGTACGATGTGTTAAATTAATGATAAGTTAATAATAGGGGAGCTTGTTAGGCAGGCTGAGAGTAAGTAATCGAACTTTTACCCTTAAAACCTGATTTGGATAATGCCAACGTAGGGACGGAACTTTTAAATTGTGATGATTTAGTGGGGAATGCCTGTTGGCGTTCCCCACTATTTTTTATTCGGGCAATTTGGCGGTACGCCAAATGTTGACTACTACGGTTTTGGAAAGAGGCAGATATGGAAGAGAAAAAGGTTTCACTATTAAACAGCGGTTTGATATGGTTCGGCGCAGCCGTTTCCATTGCGGAGATCCTGACAGGGACTCTGCTCGCGCCGCTGGGCTTTGGAAAGGGAGCTGCCGCTGTTATACTGGGACATGTCATCGGCTGCTCGCTGCTTTATCTTGCGGCGCTGATCGGGGCAAGGACGGAAAAAAGCGGCATGGAAACGGTGAAGGGGTCTTTTGGGGCAAAGGGCTCCCTGCTGTTTTCCACGCTAAACATTATCCAGCTTATCGGCTGGACCGCGGTCATGATCATCGGAGGGGCGAGGGCCGCCGGCGTCATTGCCAACGAGCCGCTGCACATCCGGGGCGAAGCCTTGTGGTGCATCGTTATAGGCGCTTTGATTATAGCCTGGATTCTGGTGGGAATAAAAAACCTCGGCAAGCTCAATATGCTCACAATGAGCGCGCTGTTCCTGTCAACGGTCGTCCTCAGCGCAATTGTATTCAGGGGCGGTTCGCCGGGCGCTGCGGGTGCTGCGGAGGGTATGAGCTTCGGTTCGGCGGTGGAGCTGTCGGCCGCCATGCCACTTTCCTGGCTTCCTCTGATTTCAGACTATGTAAGGGGTGCGAAGCGGCCGAAGGCGGCTGCCGCAGTGAGCGCAGGGGTATATTTTTTTACAAGCTGCTGGATGTACATCATCGGTCTCGGAGCGGCGATTTTTACCGGCGGGACGGACATTGCGCTGATCATGCTGCAGGCCGGTCTGGGTCTGGTCGGAGTGATTATCATTATTCTTTCCACCGTAACCACCACCTTTATGGACGCCTATTCTGCGGGCGTTAGTTTTTCGAGCATTACGAGCAAATTCCCCGAGAAATGGACCGCCGTGATCATCTGTGCGGCGGGTACCCTTCTGGCTATTTTTACTCCGATAGAGCAATATCAAAACTTTTTATATTTTATAGGCTCGGTGTTTGCGCCCATGACGGCCATTCTGATCACCGATTTTTTCATTTTGAAAAAGGACCGCTCCGCACAGGTTGTCAATATAACCAACCTGGTTTTATGGGGGGCCGGGTTCGTCGTTTACCGCCTGTTTATGTCGGTTGACACCGTAGTTGGGAGCACTCTGCCGGTGATGCTTATTATCGCCGTACTATGCATTCTTATAAATGGAGGAAGAGACTATGTTCACAAAAATCTTGCAAAACGTTAACGAGAAAAAACCGCTGGTGCACTGCATCACAAACTACGTCACCGTAAACGACTGCGCAAATATCCTGCTGGCGTGCGGGGGCTCTCCGATCATGGCCGACGACATAGGCGAGGCGGAGGAGATCACATCTATCTGCGGAGGCTTGTATATCAACATCGGTACGCTCAATGAAAGGACCATACGCTCCATGCTGGCCTCGGGCAAAAAGGCCAACGAGCTATCCCGGCCCGTGGTGCTCGACCCCGTAGGGGCGGGCGCTTCCCGCCTAAGGACCTCGGCTGCCTTTGACCTGCTGAAGCAGGTCCGCTTTTCAGTGATACGAGGCAATATCTCAGAGATCCGGACGGTATCGCAGGGCGCGGGGACGACAAAGGGAGTGGACGCCGATGCGGCGGACGCGGTGACAGGGGAAAACCTGGACAGCGCCGTCGCCTTTGCAAAGGAATTGAGCGGAAGGACCGGGTCGGTGATCGTCATCACCGGGGCGACCGACATTGTCGCCGACAGCGGCAGGGCTTATGTGATTAGAAACGGAAACGCTCTTATGTCGAAGGTCACGGGCACGGGCTGCATGCTCACCGCCGTAATTGCCGCCTACTGCACCGCAAATCCGGAGAACATCCTTGAGGCGTCCGCGACGGCGGTATGCGCGATGGGGCTCTGCGGGGAGCTTGCTTACGGCAGGCTGGTAAAAAGCGACGGAGGGACGTCGTCTTACCGGACGTACATCATTGACTGCATGAGTAAAATGACCGCCGGTATTCTGGAAGGGGGCGCCAGGATTGAAATTAGATAAGGCCTCGCTGCTGCTTTATGCGGTTACCGACCGCACATGGCTGGGAAGCGGCTCGATAGCCGGGCAGGTGGAGCTTGCCGTAAGGTCGGGAGTCACCTTCGTACAGCTGCGGGAGAAGCGGCTTCCGTTTGAGCTGTTTTTGGAGCAGGCAGCGGAAATAAAAAAGGTCACCGACCGCTATGGTGTTCCGTTTGTCATAAACGACAACGTCGAGGTTGCGCTTGCCTGCGGCGCGGACGGGGTTCATGTGGGACAGAGCGATATGGAGGCGGGAGACGTCCGCCGGCTGATCGGAAGCGGCAAGATCCTGGGCGTCTCAGCCCAGACGGTCGAGCAGGCTGTTTTTGCGGAGCGGAACGGCGCGGATTATCTTGGGGTGGGGGCGGTATTTTCCACCGCTACTAAGCAGGATGCAGATATGGTGACATACGATACGCTTAAGGATATCTGTGCAGCTGTTTCCATCCCCGTCGTTGCCATCGGGGGGATCGGCAGGGAGAATGTATTATCGCTTGCCGGCAGCGGAGTGGACGGAATTGCCGTGGTCTCGGCGATTTTCGCACAGCCGGACATCGCCGCCGCGGCACAGGAGCTGCGCAAGCTGGCCGGAATAATGATAGGAGAGGATATGGGATGAAAAAGGGATGGACGATCGCAGCTGCCGGAAAGTCGGGATGCGTTTAAAGCCGGACGGCGTTCCATGCTGGTAAAAGCGGGTGCCAGCTTGCATTGCAGATCATAAGGACGCTTTCCGGGACTTTCATAAAAGCTGATATCAAATGGAATCATGCGTCAGGATGACCTTAATATCCTGATCGTAGTTGCCAAAGCCTTTCCCGAAGATGGTTATACCGCCTACATTCCGGGAATGCTCGCTGTTGGAGATCCTGAAGGTGATTTCCTTGCCATAGGCAAGACCCAGCTCGGATATTTTGACGCCGGATACCTTTATACCATCGATGAAGCTGCCCTTATCGTTGATTAAAATTGTCTTAAGCAGGCCGTGGCTGGTGCCGAAGCTCCACCAGTCGGGCGTGAGCACACCCTTGTTTTTGCCGAAGTCTCCCGGCGACGTCCACATCCCGATCGGAATGCCATTGATGTGGAAGGTAATATCCGACGGCCAGTTTTCATTATAGCCCGGGGCTTCCGAGCAGATTTCCAGAGAAATATCCATACTTTTTACCGATTGGTTGCTATGCAGGTAATTGGGCAGCATATACTCGACCCAGCCGTGGCCGAACCAAAGGATGGCAGCTTTGGTGTGCTCAGGGTCCGCGAAATATCTGGGGTCGTCCACGATGCCGATGGTCTTTGACTCCGAGGCAAGCCCGCAGGTCGGATGCACGCTGAAGGAATTATACTGGCCCACAGGGATTGAATGTATGGAATAGTTATCGCTTTTAGCTTTGCTTTGAAACCTGAGCGTCGCGTGATCAATATTCAGACAGCATAGCTTTTGCGTGCCTCTTTTCCCGGCAACGCTTTCGCATTTGACGATGCCCGCATTCTCCAGCTTTTGTATGTGCTTGGTCACAATAGCGGAGGAGATGCCAAGCTCCCCGGCTATCTCCTTGATATTCATTTTCTTATCCTTAAGCATGCCAAGAATCGCTATTCTTGTTTCGGATGAAATGGCTTCAAAAAATTCGATGTTTTGTATTGTAAGCTCTATATCCATTTGTCACCTCGGTTTTATTCCTACAATCACAATTGTATAACAAATAAGTTACGCAGACAAGCCGTATTGTCAGTCAGAAAATGCCCGGGTATCCCATACTCGAGTATTGACAAATACTTCTGAGAATTTATAATAGAATATATTAACACATAAGTAATTTGATTAACATTTAGGTTACACAATAAAAAGGGGGGCTATTCTTGAGGATGACAACAGCGGTTCCGAGGCCTGAATATCCAAGGCCACAGCTCGTCAGAGAGCAATGGATGAATCTTAACGGAGAATGGGAATTCGAAATCGACCATGGAAACAGCGGCAAGCAAAGAAAATTATACGAAGCCGACAGGCTCGAAAGGACCATCGTCGTGCCTTTTTGCCCTGAAAGCAGGCTTTCCGGGGTTGAATGCAAGGAATTCATGGCGTCCGTATGGTATAAAAGGAGCTTTGCCATACCGTCAGACTGGTACTCAAAGCGAGTGCTTCTCCATTTCGGCGCGGTGGATTATCATACCGAAGTTTGGGTCAACGGAGTGTCTGCAGGAACGCACAAGGGAGGCTATTCGTCCTTCACCTTTGATATCACCGGTTTGCTGAAAGCCGGAGAGAATACGCTTATAGTGAATGCCCAGGATGATGTCCGTTCGGGTTTGCAGCCAAGAGGAAAGCAAAGCAGCGAATATTACTCGCATGCCTGCGATTATACAAGGACAACCGGAATATGGCAGACCGTATGGCTGGAATGCGTGCCGAAAAGCTATATTTCATCCCTGAAGTATAACCCTGATCCGGAAAATGAAGCCCTGCATATCGAAGCGACATTTGACGGAAATGTATCCGGTCATTCTCTTAAGGCGGAAACGAGATTCGGGACGAAAAGCACAGGAAGCGCCGAAGCTGAAATTACCGGCGGAAGGGTAAACCTGACGGTCAAGCTTTCTGAAATATACCTCTGGGGCTTGGGAGAACCAAACCTGTATGATATTGAGTTGTCATTGATGAATGCGGCAGAATGTGTTGATAAGGCAGCCGGTTATTTCGGACTGAGGTCGGTTTCCCTTACGGACAATGCTATCTGTATCAATGGAATGCCTGTTTTCCAGAGGCTGGTGCTTGATCAGGGGTTTTATCCGGAGGGTATCTATACGGCTCCTACGGATGATGCCCTGCGAGAGGATATTGAAATTTCAATGGGACTTGGTTTCAACGGAGCAAGAATGCACCAAAAAATGTTTGAGCAAAGATACATATACTGGGCGGATAAGCTGGGTTATCTGATATGGGGAGAGCATGCGAACTGGGGGCTTGATATAACCACTCCCATGGGGATCGAAAGGTTCCTGCCGGAGTGGATGGAGACTATGGAAAGGGACTTCAACAGTCCGGCTTTAATTGGGTGGTGCCCCTTCAATGAAACCTGGGATAAGGATTATACATTGCCGGTAAATGGCGGGTGGAATCCAAAAGGCATAAGACAGGATGACGAAGTTCTCAGAATCGTATATAATGTCACCAAGGCAATTGATAAAACCAGGCCGGTAATCGATACCAGCGGCAATTATCATGTCGTCACCGATATATTTGACATCCATGATTATGAGCAGGACACGGCGATTTTTGCAGCAAAATTTGAAGCGATGAAAAACGGCGGAGAGGTTTATGTTACATTTCCTCAGAGGCAGAAATACGGGGGCCAGCCCTATTTCGTCAGTGAATACGGGGGTATCTGGTGGAATCCTGAACAAAAGGACGACAGGGCGTGGGGATATGGGAACAGGCCGGCCAGTGAGGAAGAATTCCTGAAAAGGTACGAGGGTCTTACCAATGCCCTGCTGGACAATCCGAAGATATGCGCGCTTTGCTATACGCAGTTATATGATGTCGAGCAGGAGGTCAACGGGTTATACACCTATGACAGGAAACCCAAGTTCGACCCTTCGGTAATCAAAAAAATCAATTCCCGCAAAGCCGCCATCGAAAAGTAAGCCGGCAGTATAGGAGAAGGGTGCGGAAAGAGATGCTTTTATTAGAAAAAAGAATCAAGCGGATTCTGGATGAGTTAAAGGAATATATTTACCCGCTTGCGAAATCTGTTGAAGGCTACAGCTATAAAACGGCCGGAGAAAGAAAATTTGAAGCTGCCGATCCTGGCGGCCCCGGCTGGGAAACGTTTGGGACAGGCAGCATATGGGGCGGCCATAGAGAATATCATTGGTTCACCGCTGAAATAGCTATTCCCGAAGCTTATGACGGCAAATGTGTCATTTATGAATTGACCACCGGCAGGGAAGGCAGCTGGGAAGCCACAAACCCGCAGTTCAGAATCTATGTAAACGGTAAAATGGTTCAAGGCCTCGATGTGAACCATCGCAGTATTATCCTTGCGGAAAATGCAGCCGCAGGGGATAAATACACGATTGTCTTATTAGCCTTTACGGGAGATAATAACTTTCACCTACAGCTTAACAGCCGCATAGCAATATTGGATCCCAAGACCGAAAAATTATATTATGATATGGCTGCCATATATGAGGCAGCCGTGCTTCTGAATAAAGATGAAAGACCCTACATAGACATGATCCGGTGTTTGAATGATACAGTTAACCTTCTTGACCTGAGAATCCCGTTTTCAACCGGGTTTTATACGTCGGTTGACGAGGCCGGGGAGTACCTGAACGCCGAATTCTATGAAAAGCGCTGCGGTCAAAGCGAAGCGGAAGTATGGTGCGTGGGGCACACCCATATCGACGTAGCCTGGCTATGGACTCTTTCCGTAACCAAAGATAAAGCTTTGAGAAGCTTTGCGACCGTTCTTGAGCTGATGAAGCGATATCCCGATTATGTTTTTATGTCAAGTCAGGCCCAGCTCTATAAATATGTGAAGGAGCAGTCTCCGGAGCTCTACGATGAAATCCGTAAAAGGGTGGAGGAGGGACGCTGGGAGCCGGAGGGAAGCATGTTCGTCGAAGCCGACTGCAATATCGCATCCGGCGAATCATTGGTCCGTCAGATAGTATTTGGAAAGAGGTTTTTCAAAGAGGAATTTAATGCGGAGAATAAAATATTATGGCTGCCGGATGTGTTCGGGTATTCCGCGGCGCTTCCGCAAATCCTTCAGAAGAGCGGCATACCTTACTTTATGACGACAAAGATCAGCTGGAACGATACGAACAAATTACCCCATGACACATTTAAATGGAGAGGGATTGACGGCTCCGAGGTACTGGTCCACTTTATACCCACCACCGATTACAAACCGGAGCCGGATGGATTTTTCACTACCTATAACGGCCGCATCAACGCGTCGCAAGTTAAAGGGGCCTGGCAGCGTTATCAGGATAAGGATCTCAACAATAAGGTGCTGCTGTCGTTCGGGTATGGCGACGGCGGGGGCGGGCCTACCGGGGAAATGCTCGAAAATCACAAACGTCTTTCGAAAGGCATTCCCGGCTGCCCCAAAACGGTGATGGCCACTTCGCGGCAATACTTTGATACCTTGCAGTCCGAAGTGGATCAGGAACGCTTACCTAAGTGGTCAGGCGAACTATACCTGGAATTTCATCGCGGTACCTATACGTCCATGGCCAGAAACAAGAAATTCAACAGGAGATCCGAATTCATGTATCAGAATGCGGAGCTGTTTTCGGTCCTGGCTGCCGAATTGACCGGTTCGGAGTATCCTCAAAAACAAATCAACGACGCATGGGAAGTCATTCTCCGCAACCAATTTCACGACATTCTTCCCGGTTCATCCATAAAAGAGGTATATGATGAATCAAAGCTGGAGTATGAAGGAATACTCACAAGCGGCGAAAAGCTTATTGAAGCAAAGCTTTCCCGGATCGCCGCAAATATCGGATGTGACGGAGAAAGCGTCATAGTGTTCAATCCGAACGGGTTTCTTTGCAGCGATGTCGTTGCTTTTAAGCTGCCGGAAAACCATAAGAACCTTGTTGCTATCGATAAGGATGCGGAGGGAAATGAAATCGAACTCGCATGCCAGATAACCGAATGCGGGACGGCTGTGTTTTTTGCCCGCAATGTACCGTCCAAGGGCTACAAGACCTTCAAATTGCGGGAAGCTGTAAATAGGCTTGAAGCTGACATGGATATATCCGCTAACGGGTTTTCCAATGCATTCTTCGATGCCGGGCTTGATGATAAAGGGAATTTTGTTTCCATTTATGACAAATCAGCCTGCCGGCAGGTTCTCAAGCCCGGCGGGAAGGCCAATGCCATTACGGCATATGAAGATAAGCCAATGGAGTATGATGCATGGAATATTGAAATGTTTTATCGTGAGAAGAGCTGGGCGGTCGATGATGTCCAGGATATCAAGGTTGCCGAGAACGGGCCGGTCCGCGGCTGCCTGCAGATTCGCCGCAAATTCCTCGATTCAACGATTGTTCAGTCCATTTATATATATAATGATATCCCCAGGATCGATATAAAGAACAACATTGACTGGAAAGAAAAACAGATTCTTCTCAGAGCTGCGTTTCCTGTAGATGTTCATGTTGAAGAGGCTACATACGAGATACAATACGGAAATGTAAAGCGCCCGACACATTTTAACACTTCATGGGATGCTGCGAAATTCGAGGTTTGCACGCATAAATGGGCGGACATATCGGAGGATGATTACGGCATAAGCTTGTTGAACGACTGCAAATACGGATATGACATACACGACGGCGTTATGGGCATCTCTATGCTGAAGTCCGCTGTGGAACCCAACCCCGAGGCCGATAAGGAGCTCCATGAATTTGTTTATTCCCTATACCCCCATCAGGGCGGCTGGAAAGCTGCCGGGACTGTTCACAGCGCATATGCGCTCAACAACAGGATGACGGCGGTTGTAAAAGCAGCATCAAAGGGCAGCCTTCCGCAAAGCTACTCGCTTGTTTCCTGCGATGCCGGGAACGTCATGCTTGAAGTGGTAAAAAAGGCCGAAGACAGTGATAATCTGATTATCAGGATGTACGAATACTTCAACAGACGCACAAAAGCGACCGTTACCTGTTCCAGGCGGATTGCGGGCGTGTCCGAATGCGACCTGCTCGAAAACGGGATTAAAGACTTAAAGGCAGAAGATAAGAGCTTTACGTTTGAAATCCTGCCATATGAAATTAAAACCTTTGCAATTAAATGTAACACATGATTTCCACGGGCATTTGAAATTGCTAAACGTTTTAGATTAATAAAATCAGAATGAACTGTCAGGGAAGGCAGCAAAACGGATAGAAAGGTTTTGCTGCCTTTTCACACACCCCTTATCAGGAGCGGGCTCTATATCCATTAAAAATTCTATCGTTCACTTCCACTCGATTCATAAGGATGCTCAGGTAGCTAAAAGAGAAAGCGGCAAAATGAAAAATGCAAAGGTTTTCAAATATCATATTGACAAATCTAAACGTTTAGTATACTATGTATTTATTAAATCGAACAACAAAATTATATTTGCCATTATTGAATGCCTTGCAATACAAGGCTTGTAAAGACATGCGTTTATTTACCGCTGCCCTCTTTTAAGATAAATTTAAAAATGATACGAAACATTTTAGATATTATAATTCAATTACCGGGGGGACATAATGATTACCAGCAAAATCAACAGTAGAGCTACAGACATTGGCCGGGAAATGCAGGAAGTACTTTCCGGCAGGATTATTCCTTTTTGGCTGGCCAGAAGTATTGATGCCGATTGCGGCGGATATCTGGTTTCCTTTGATGAAAACGGAATTCATAACGGTCAGGACAACAAACACATTGTGACGCAGACCAGAATGCTCTGGGGATTTTCGCATCTGCAAAATTATTGTTTGCCGGCCGACAGGGAAAAAGTTAAAGCCGCAGCCAGGAAGGGCTATGATTTTTTTATCGGATATTTCTGGGACAAAAAAGAAGGCGGATTCTTCTGGGAAACCGAAAGAGACGGCACATTCATCGACAGATCCAAGCTTACCTATGGCCAGAGCTTTGCCATCTATGCGTTGTGCGAATATTATCTTCAATTTAATGAAAAAGCAGCTCTGGACTATGCGGAAGTCGTATTTGATCTGCTCCAGAAATATGCGGCCGATACTTACAACGGAGGATACTACGAGAACCTGGAGCGTGACTGGACGGTATCCCCGTATGGACCATACGGCGGAGATAGGAAATCGCTTGACATCCATATGCATCTTATGGAGTCATTCACCTTGCTCTATCAGGCGACCGGAAAGGAAATACACCGGCGCAAGCTACTGGAGCTGATAGAAATCATTCTGAGACGCATGGTCAATCAAAGCGAAGGATACGGATACAACCAATTCGATCTTGAATTTAACCGGATCCCGGCGATAAACATCAAGCGCACCTGGAATTCCGACCGGCAAGCGAATGAAAAAATATCCGTACCGGCCGATACCACTTCCTACGGTCACAATGTAGAACTGAGCTGGTTATTGGATAAGGCAGTGAAATTATTGCAAGCAGACAATCCGGAATACACGTCCATCATCGGCAAATTGCTGGATTACTCATTAAAATACGGCTACGATTATGAGTTCGGAGGCGTGTACAGAGACGGAAAGCCGGACGGCACAGTACTGGTCAAGGACAAGGAATGGTGGCAAAATTTTGAATCCCTTGTGGGCTATCTGAATGGTTATGTTCAATATGGGGATGAAAAATATTTTGAGGCTTACGAATTGACCTGGAAATTCATAAAAAACAAATTCATGAATTTCAAGACCGGCGAAAGCAGACAGCTTCTCGACAGACAGGGGAATACGATCATCGGCGACATGGGGAACTATTGGAAAGCTATTTATCACACCGGCCGGGCGTTGGCCGAATGTATGGACAGGACGGAAATAATAAAAAACATATGAAAGGTTGTGTGTCGGCATGGTAAGAGGAATGCATTATATGTGCTGGTTCAAAGAGGATTGGAACTATCATCCGAGTATGATGAGCAAACGCTTGCAGCAGGTACAGGATATCGTGGACATAAAAGGGAATATGCTGCTTTGGTCGTGCCTCGGAAGCGGAGCTATCGGAGTGCCTTATCTTCAGAAGGAAGCCTTTGAAAAAATCCAGCCCAGGTTTAAATTCTATGGGTATATGAACGATAGTGAATTTTGCCGTGAATGCGAAAAGAGGGGGATTGATGCGTATGCAGTCCTCTGGAAGGCCCAGCTTTGGGAATTCCCTGCCGAACTGAACGAACAGGAGGACGAGCTGCTGAGCCTCAATAAGCTGGTCGGCGAAGGGAAAAAGGCCTACATAGGGATGTCGGAGCTCTCCACAAACAAATATCCCAAGCTTTTCGACGGTATTGAGAAGTTTTTCCCCGGCGGACTCAAAAATTCCAAAGGCGAGATCGTCAAGGATTACCTGGAGGAATTCAGCGCCAGAACACTGGACGGCAGGAAAATACTTTCCAGCTGGCTGATGGTTCCGGGCCACGATCATAAATGCTACACGCCTTGCGGCAATAACCCGGCATATATGACGTATATGAAAAAGCTGCTGCAAATCATGATTGACGCTGGTGCAGGCGGAATCCTGGTAGATGAATATGATGTACAGCTTCATGCCATGAACCATGGAGGATGCTTCTGCGCGAGCTGTATGGAACGCTTCCGCGAGTTTCTCATGAATCACCCAAGCGAGGAGACAAAGGGGTTGGAGCTCGGAACCTTTGATTACGGGGAATTTTTGCGCGCAAAGGGCTACGGCGACGATGATCTGAAGGGAGCGCAGCTTAAGGCGCGCCTCGATATTCCTTTGATAAAAGAGTTTATAAAATTCAATATTTACAGGCTGGAAGACGATTTCAGGGAAATCGCGGAGTATGTAAAAAAATATTCCATGCAGACAAGGGGCCGCGAGCTGCCTGTCACGGCAAATCTTTTCAATTGCATGCCCCATGGCGAGGGCTTGAGAAAATACTGCGACGTCATCTGCGGGGAAAGGTCGGGCATCAAATTAAGGCAGGATGCCTTCTACAAGTTTGGCTATTCCTTTATGGACGGCAAGGACGGTTCCTATATAGAGGATCCGAACGAATATATCCTGCAAATGATAGAAGACATTAAAAACAATAAAAATGACGGGTATGTTCTGTTCATGCTGGAACCCTTGGCCCATGGATTTAATATCGCTATCTCATACGGCGGGTGGCTGATGAATTTTGTAAAGGACTCTTTTTACCCCAATATGGATATAGAGCGCAGCATGGGCAAATGGCTGACGGATCACGAGCATCTCTTTAATATGAATCCGGTTGCCGACATCGCCGTAATTTATGATCATCGAAGCGCGCTGGATGTGGAGATGTTTTCGGGCAATTATCCCGACCAGGACCGCGAAGGCGGATTCAGAAATTTCTTTGAGATAACCCAGCAGCTGTGCAACAGGGATATTCTGTACAATGTTATTTATGTCAGCGAGGATCAAAAGCTCACGTCGGATAGGCTGAAGGGATACAAAAAATTGGTATTGCCTGATGCATACTCGCTTTCGGCAAGTGAAAAAAGGGCCATTGAGGAGTATGCGGAGAAATATGAGGTCACCGCTTTGGGCCGGACGGATAAAGAATTTTTCAAGTACCGGTTCGGTTACACGAAGTTTGACGAATTGGTATCCAGGCTTACAACAGATGGAAGTATCATTGCCGCGGATAAAAATAAGAATATCGGCATCGCCCTTCACAAATCCGAAAACGGGTACAACCTGCATCTGATCAATTACAATCTGAACAGCGCGACCCGATGCATTGAAAAAGTAGATAAATATCATATTGAATTGAATGCAGAAATAAAGGAGGCCGTAGCGCACAGCTATCCCTCAGACAGCACGTCGGTCTCCGTTAACGGCCGCACCTTGGATATCAGAAATCTCGACATCTATACGATCGTGGAAATTAAGCTGTTTTAGAATTTCTTGTACCAGGATCATAAACCAGGCTCTTGATTTTGCTGTATGAGTCCAGCGATTTCTGTCTGTAAATACGGAAGACAATAAATCTTTGGCAGCAGAAAGGAGGGTATCGTTAAATTTCAACGGGTTTCCATAGTACCGGAGCAATATGGTTAATGGAGCCGGTTGAAAGTTAAAGAAAGGAGGAGCTATAGGCTAAACTAAAAAGATTTCGAAATCGGGTTTTCAATCGTTGATGTTGAAGCGATCAAGAGCCATACGAAACAATGAATTTGATGCTGACATAGAAAAGGAGAGATAATGATGAGTAAATTGAAAAGGTTCGTTTCGATCCCGCTGTTTGTAATGATTGTCCTTTCGATGTTTAGTGGCTGTGGAAGTAGTGATGCAGCGCCCGCGACTACCAGTGAGGCAACAGCTGCGCCGGCTCCGGCAAGTACAGCTTCAGCAGGTACGGATCAGCAAAAGGAAATTACATATCTTATGTGGGGTGAACCGACAAGAACAGGCTCGATGCAGAAGCTTGCCGACGAATTCACTAAGAAAAATCCCGGTATAACAGTTAAAATCGATAATGCAGGCGACAACTTCGGGACAAAATTGAACACGCTTGTTGCTGCAGGTACTCCTCCGGATTCGGTGCTTGTTAACGAATTATTCGGCGCGGGACTTTATTCAAACAAATTCTATGCCAATATTGCCGATTACATAAAGAACGACAACGATTTCAGGACCAACGTATACGATAAAGTCGCAAAGCCTGTCAAGTCGCCGTTTGAATTATCGGATACCGAGATTTACGCTTTGCCGACGATGAACTATGTGACGCTGCTGTTCTATAATAAGGATATGTTTGATAAGGCCGGATTAGCCTATCCGGATGACACATGGACCTGGGACACCTTTAAAAAGAATGCAAAAGCCCTTACGATCACGGATGGAAAAAATACATCCCAATATGGAACCTTCTTTACCCGATTGATCGTTTATGAACAGTCCTGGTTCTTCTCCAACGGCGTAAGCATCATTTCAAAAGACAGAAGCACCTGTGATATTGACTCGCCCGCAGCGATAGAAGCCTTCAAATTCTGTCAGGATCTGATCCATGTAGATAAGTCGGCCCCGATTCCGGATACGACAGGCGGCAGCCAGGTAAGCAGTATAAGCTTTGATACGGGCAAGGTCGCGATGCAGATTTTCGGATCGTGGATGATTCCGACCTATGCCACTCTTCCTTTCAACTGGGGCGTGGCAAGCGTTCCCCAGGGACCCAAAGGCGCGATACCCGCGGCGTTCCCGAATGGCCTGGGTATCGGATACGGCTCCAAGAATCAGGATGCAGCCTGGGAATGGATAAAATTCTGCACCTCCGAGGAAGGACAGAGGCTTATCTCTCAAGAGGGCCTTGCCCAGCCTACGCTGGAGGCGATTATGGATTCGGATACATTTATGAACGCTTCGGAAAAGGCGGATATGTCAATCGTCAAGAGCTCGCTGCTGAAATCGCAAGGCCCGAACGCAGTCGCAAGATGGGCGGAAATCGGCGGAAACTCGGATTCCTTTATCAACTCGGCGCTTGACAGGATCTATATCTATAATGAAGATGCGGAAAAGGTGCTGAAAGAAACCGCCGCAAATTGCAACAAGGTGCTTACGGAGGTCAAAGCAGGTAAAGTTCAAGGTTAAAAACAGGTAAAAAATGAATCGGGCATACAAACAATAACAAAGCGTTCTCAGCTGCGGATGGATAACTCCGCAGCTGAGAAACAGTTTTCATTAGGGGTGAAAAGCGATGAGGTTAGCCGGGAAAAAACGGGAAGCATATGCCGGATATTTATTCATAATGCCTAATTTTATTGGGTTTTTGCTGTTTTCATTGATGCCTGTTGTGGCCTCGATATTGATCAGCTTCACTGACTGGAATATTTCAGGAAGCTTTAAACCCATAGGGCTCGAAAATTACAAGGAAATGTTTTTTTCAGACACAAAATTTTATACAATCCTCTGGAATACAATCTATTTTTCTTTAATGTATGTTCCTCTGGTTATGATAGCTGCTTTAGGCCTGGCGCTGCTGACGAATAATGGCTTAAAAGCGGCAACAGGGTTTAGATTTATGTATTTTTTACCGGTTGTTACCTCCGCGGTAGCTGCTGCAATGGTATTTCAGTGGCTGTATAATAAGGAATTCGGACTTCTGAATTATCTACTGAATATGGTTGGTTTGCCTAAAGTGGCCTGGCTGACGGATCGATCCATTGTCATGTTTAGCGTTGTTATAGTGAATATATGGAAAAATGCGGGCAGACTGATGGTTATATATTTCGCAGGGCTGCAGGCAATACCGGTTTTCCTGTATGAGGCCGCTGAGATCGATGGGGCAAATTGGCTCAACAAGTTTACTAAAATAACCTTGCCTTCGCTGTCTCCCACAACATTTTTTATACTGATAACTTCAGTGATTGATTCGTTTCAAGTATTCGAAATCGTTTTTACTTTGACGGGAGGCGGACCGATCGACTCAACCCGTACATTGGTGACGTATATATACGATATGAGCTTTACAAGATTTAAAATGGGGTATGCATGCGCTTTATCCGATATTTTGTTTGTTTTGATTTTCATATTTACGCTTGTGCAATTCAAATTTCAGAAGAAATGGGTGCAATCTGATTATTAAAAAGAACGGAAAGGAGATAAAGCGAATGAGAGAAAGAGACAAGCTTTTATATAAAGGAATCTGCTTAAAAGCGATACAATTTATTGTTATGGTTATCGTAGCAATTGTGATGGTATTGCCGTTTGTCTGGATGCTGTCCACATCCTTTAAAGAAATGGGACAGGTACTTATATTTCCTCCTCAATGGATACCAAAGCCGTTTGTTTTTCAAAATTACATTGAAGCATGGGGAATGGCCAAATTCAGCTTGTTTTTCCGGAATTCGGCGATTATAACGGTTGCGACGACGGTGGGACAGCTTTTAACCTGCTCATTGGCCGCATTTGCGTTTGCAAGGCTTAATTTCAAAGGAAGAGACACGATATTCCTGGTATATCTCTTAACGATGATGGTACCGACACAGGTGACTTTAATACCTCTGTACTTATTAATGAAACAGTTTACCTGGATTAACACCTTCACCGGACTGATCGTTCCAAGTATTTTCAGCGCGTTTGGGACTTTTTTACTGAGGCAGTTTTTCCTCGGCATTCCGAAATCCCTGGATGAATCCGCTGTAATCGACGGGTGCGGATATCTAAGGATCTACTGGAACATTATCTTACCTCTTTCAAAAGCGGCGCTTGCCACCCTGGCGGTATTCTGCTTTATGTGGCAGTGGAACAATCTGCTGTGGCCTCTGGTAATGACAAACACCGACAGTGTAAGGCCGATTACCGTGGGGCTTCAATTATTCAAGGGCCAGTATTCGATTGCATGGAATCTGCTGATGGCCGGCTCCATAATATCGGTGGTCCCTATATTGGCATTATATGTTTTTCTACAAAAATATTTTGTTCAGGGAATAGCGATGACGGGCTTAAAAGCTTAATATAAATTTGGTTCATGGATATATATACGTGGATTGCTGAAGCATGAAATTAAATTTCATGCTTCAATCGGTTCATTGAATAAGAACTGGAATATAGATAAACTTTGTGGTAAAATTGGTAAATAAAAAGTACAGGTTTCTATCAGGAGAAGAGCAAGCATCAATGGTGGGTGATTTAAATGAGTGTTACGATAAAAGATGTAGCAAAATTAGCAGGCGTTTCAATAGCCACTGCGTCAGTGGCTATTAATAATAAAAGCGGTGTCAGCGACAAATCCCGCATAAGGGTTCTTGAGGCTGTGGAAAAACTCGGTTACAAGCCTAACCATTATGCCCGCCGTCTTATTACCAAACGGTCGAAAACAGTGGGGCTGATCGTCTCGGATATCCTGAATCCGTTTTTCGGCTTGATTATAAAGTATATTCAGGATGATATAGAGAAGCTGGGCTATACATTGCTTCTGGGAGTTTCAAACGAACAGATCGCGGTTGAAAAACGGATCGTTGACTACTTCATTGAAATGGATATCGAAGGGCTGATTATTGTCCCGTCCCTGGAAATGCAGCCGGACCTGAGTCATCTCTACAACCTGAAAAAGCTGGAAATTCCCTTTGTGTTTATTACAACCTACTATAAGCAGATTGAAGCGGACTGCATCATGTGCGACCTGGGCGAGGGCTCCTACCAGCTGACGAAATATCTGCTTGAGAGCGGGAAAAAAAATATATACTTTCTTTATGGGCATAATACTCTTGAATTATCGCGCTTAAGACTGACGGGCTTTATAAAAGCATACAAAGAGTATGGACTCAATCACCTCGACAGCCAGATGGTGGAATGCTATCCCGACTATTCAAGCGGGTATAGCGTAACGCAGAAGATAATAGCGCAGGAAAAACCGGATGCGATAATAACCGTCAACGACATGGTAGCGCTTGGCACAATGAAATGCCTTAAAGACAACAATATAAAGGTGCCTGACGAAATGTCCGTTGCCGGATATGACGACCTGCTGTATGCCTCCATATTGGATACTCCGTTGACCACTGTCCGGCAGCCCATTGAAGAGATCTGCAAGGAAGCCGTCAGAACCTTGCTGAACCGTATCAATGGAAGTACTTATCCCAAAAAGAAGGTTTTATTAAAGCCAACCCTGATCGTCAGGGACTCGACTTTGGGGAAACATCCAAAGAAAGCGATTTAACCCATTTCAAGGGGACAAGGCTGTCATTAAAATACAAGGAGCTACCCGGACTGGGAAGCCTGGCCGCTTTTGGCCTGCCGAAGCAGGCCGGCCTTTCGTTCACATGCGGCGGAAATCCCGAAAATCAGGAGCGTATCACGGGTGAAATTGAGCAAGCTTGCAGGAATAGTAACAGGAGATGACAAAGGATGAAAAAGGTATTGACGATCGCAGGCTCGGACTGCAGCGGCGGGGCGGGTATCCAGGCCGATATCAAAACCATTACGGCGCATAAAATGTACGCGATGAGCGCCATAACCGCCCTGACTGCGCAAAACACCACAGGGGTCTACGGAGTGCTAGAGGTTTCGCCCGAATTTGTGGGGCGGCAGCTGGACTGCATTTTTACGGATATCCGGCCGGATGCCGTGAAAATCGGTATGGTAGCCAACGCCGCCATCATAGGGATCATTTCGGACAAATTGAAGGAATACGAAGCGGAGAATATCGTGCTGGACCCTGTAATGATCGCGACCAGCGGGGGCAAGCTGCTGGGGGACGACGCGGTTGACGCTCTGGTCGGGAGGCTGCTGCCTCTGGCGGACGTGATTACCCCCAACATCCCCGAGGCCGAAAGCCTGTGCGGATTTCACATCGGATCGAGGGAAGACATGCTGCGTGCCGCAAGGCATATCTCCCGGAATACGGGCCGCCGCGCTCTTGTAAAAGGCGGGCACCTTGCCGGCAGCGCTGACGATCTGCTTATAGACGGCGGGAGGGAATACTGGTTTGCGGCCCGTAAAATCGAAAATCCGAATACGCACGGCACGGGCTGCACGCTATCCTCGGCAATCGCCTGCAATCTGGCACTGGGGCTTCCGATAGCGGAAAGCATCAGAAACGCGAAGGACTATATCACCGGCGCTCTGTCGGATGGTCTGGACCTCGGAAAAGGCAGCGGACCTCTCAACCACTGCTACAATATTAAATTGTAGTGATATACGAAAAGCATACTTGAACATAAAGCAAGGCAGCCCTCCGGGAAAGACGGCTGCCTTTTTTTGAGTCCCTGTGTTTATTATCGATACTTTTTATCGAAAAACGATAAATATATATTGATAATGAATATAAGCTGTTGTATAATAAACTGGAGCTCAAAGAAAGGCGGTTGGTGTATGAAGATTTTGGACAATAAGGGTTTGTCAGGTGTTGTGAAGCGCTTCCTCGACCTGACATTCTTCGGGGGCATAGCGATTATTCTCGCCCTTCCGTTCCTGCTGAAATGGTATATGGATATGTTCAGGGGGAGCATTTCCGAGAAGTACTGGTTCCTGCTGCCGTTCCTCTATGTCAACGGCGTGCTTGCGCTTGAGATATTGCATGAGCTCCGGAGGATATTCCTTACCCTGAACAAGAGGGACCCTTTTCTGATGCAGAATGTTAAAAGCCTCAAGAACATGGCCCTGTCTGCCTTTGCGATTTCTGCACTGTATGTGGTCAAGATAATTTTTTTTAATTCGTTCCTTACGATCATACTCGCCATGGCTTTCATAATAGCGGGCTTTTTCGGGATTATACTCGCGGAAGTATTCCGGCAGGCGGTAATCGTAAAAGAGGAAAACGACCTGACCATATGACGCGCTTGGGGACCGGTATCCGGGATGTAAACCGGGGAGGAGATTATGGCTATAATAATAAATCTTGATGTTATGATGGCAAAAAGAAAAATAGGGCTTACGGAGCTTGCGTCAAAGGTGGACCTTACTCTGGCCAACCTTTCCATACTGAAGAACAACAAGGCGAGAGCCGTACGCTTTTCGACCCTGGAGGCCCTGTGCAAGGCGCTCGACTGCCAGCCCGGGGACCTGCTTGAGTATGTGCCGGGAAAGGAACAGGACTCCGGAGACATACCCGACAATGAAGGAGGTAACTGATATGGATGAAAACACACAGGCGGCTGCCATAGAGGATAAACGAACAGTACAGGCAAGGGATTTTTTTCTGCTTGCCGGGACCCTGCTGCTCGGCATACTTTTTGTAATATTGTTCTTTGAAAACGACCCCGGTGTTTCAATCCCGATATTCGTGCTTGCATTTTATGCGCTTATGCTGACCTATAACAGGAGGGAGCTTTCGGCCTGCCCCGTATTCGGATGGTTTCTGGCCCTGCCCATCCTTTTGCTTTCGCTGACATATTTCCTATACGATAATGAATTATTCAGGGCATTGAACCTCCTGGCGCTGCCGTCGCTGATAGTCCTGCAGACCCTTCTGGCCACGGGGCGCAACAGCTTCAAATGGCACAGCCCCGCCATCCTGCTCGACCTGTTCTTTGGTCTTTTTTACAGGTGCATGGCGCATATTGGGAAGCCCTTCAGGGTGATAGGAAGACTGCTAGCCCGTAAATCCGGCGGATCAAGACTGAACCCCTCTGTGGCAAAAGTCCTGATCGGGCTCCTCATTTCACTGCCCATTGTGATATTTTTGATCGCACTCCTGTCCTCGGCCGATATGGTTTTCGGCAACATGATGAATACAATTCCAGACCTGCTTGCGGAGCTGAACCTAGGGGAGGCGGTGGCAAGGACAATCCTGGCGCTTGTGATTTTCTTCCTGTCCTTCAGCTACCTGTGGAG
>JAEZJL010000199.1 GCA_023415815.1 Bacillota bacterium
ACCTTAAGGAAGCCAAGGTCAGCCAGCTCGGCAAGGCAAGGCAGATAAAGATCCAGAAGGAAAACACCATCATCGTGGACGGCGCAGGCAGCCAGGCAGACATAAAGAAGAGAATAGCGTCCATAAGGGCTCAGATAGAGGAAACCACCTCCGATTTCGACAAGGAAAAGCTCCAGGAGAGACTTGCAAAGCTGTCAGGCGGCGTAGCGGTCATCCAGGTTGGCGCTGCTACCGAGACGGAAATGAAGGAAAAGAAGCTCCGCATAGAGGACGCGCTCGCAGCTACCAAGGCAGCTGTGGAGGAAGGCATCGTGGCAGGCGGCGGAACCGCATACATCAATGCCTTACCCAAGGTTGCAAAGCTGCTTGAAACAGTTGTAGGCGACGAAAAGACAGGCATACAGATAATACTCAAATCCCTTGAGGAGCCGATCAGACAGATAGCTACGAATGCCGGCCTTGAAGGCTCGGTAATCGTGGACAAGATAAAGGGAAGCAAGCCCGGAATAGGCTTCGACGCCCTGAAGGAAGAATATGTTGACATGATCGGAGCCGGTATCGTTGACCCTGCAAAGGTCACCAGGTCGGCGCTCCAGAACGCAGCTTCGGTTGCCGCCATGGTGCTCACTACCGAGAGCGTGGTCGCAGACAAGCCGGAGAAAGAGCCTCCGATGCCCGCAGGCGGCGGAATGCCGGGCGGAATGGGCGGCATGTACTAAAATAAATTATCAATTTTGCAAAAACAAGCTCCATGTAACAGGTGGAGCTTGTTTTTTGTACATAATCGTACGATTGTTGCGGGGCATATTGTTAAGCTAATCCATGTATGATAGAATCTTAATGCGGCAGGGTTTCTTATTGTGACCAATATATCGGGAGGATTTTACGATGGATGTTTTTATGGAAAAGATAGTCGCCAAAAAAAAGGACATGAAGGATAATCTTATCATATCGGGAATAGTATTTCTTACCTCGGTCGTCACACTGGCTGTATTGACCTTGAAAATACCCTTTATCACCGATCTCGGCCTTAACCTTTTTATAGCGGCCGGACTCGTGTATCTGGCTTACCGCCTGATCACCTCCAGGAATGTTGAATTTGAATATATTGTGACTAACGGGGACCTTGACATAGACAAGATCATATCGAAAAGGAAAAGAAAGAGAATATTCAGCGCGAACTGCAAGACCTTTGACATCGTGGCAAGGACTAAGAGCAACAGCTTCAGCCAGTCGGTCCAGACGCTGAAGACAAGGATAGACGCCTCAAGCAATCCAGGCTCTCCCGATGCGTTCTTTATCACCTTGAACCACAAAGGAGAAAAGACGGTGGTCATCTTCGAGCCGGATGAGCGGATGCTCAACAGCTTCAAGCAGCTGATTCCCAGAAAGGTGTTCACGAATTAGCAAAACGGACCGGCGCAATAATGCAGCCGGTTTTTTGTTACAATTTTTTAACTACTGTAACGCAGTAAATGTCGTATAATGGAGAGGGGACACACCTCTCCCTCCGACGGACTGAGCGTCGAGGTATGTCCCCTTTTGACGCTAAAGCTGGACTTATCACTTGGATTGCCTAAGCTTAGGAACTGGGAACTGTCCCCTTTTGGAGCTGAAGCCGGACTTATCACTCAGATTGCGTAAGCTTGGGAGCTGAGGACTGTCCTTTTGACGCTGAAGCTGGACTTATCATTCGGGTTGCGTAAGCTTGGGAGCTGAGGACTGTCCCTTTTGATACTGAAGCTGGACTTGTCACTTGGATTGCCTAAGCTTAGGAGCTGAGAACTGTTTCCTTTCGATGCTAAAGCGATAGGGGATACACATAAAATATAAATGGGGGTTCTAATTGAAAAAGAGGGTTTTTTCCACGTCAATGGTGCTGGTGATAATTGTCGCTTGCTTGTGCGGAGCGGCGCTGGCCGTATACCGCACGTATTTCATGCCGAATAACAAGGTGGTGCCCGCCTTCAGCGAGGCAGGGCTCAACGTAGTCGTAGAAGGGGACGTCGTCAGGGGGAAGGGCGAGGCGAAGGTCATCGACGGACGGGTGCTGCTTCCGCTTGATATAGTGAAGGATTACATCGACCCGCAAATAAACTGGGACAGCAAGCTGCACAAGCTGACGATAACGACGTCGGACAGGGTCGTACGCATGAAGACCGACAGTCTGGAGGCTTTTGTGAATAACAAGCCCGTAACCCTCAACATACCCGTATCGGAGGCAGGCGGCTCGGTACTTGTGCCCATAGAATTTCTCAGCGGATATTACAATATCGGGATTTCATACATCGGGGACAACAGCGTTGTCGTAGTCGATTTCAAGAGCCGCGGCGGGCAGCTTGCGGAGCCTCTGAACGACAAGGCGGTTGTTAGAAACGGACGTTCGATACTCAATCCCATCATCAAGAGGCTGGACAGCGAAAATGCCGATGAAAACAAGCTCAGGGTTTTCGACGAGTTTGATAAATGGTACAAGGTCAGGACGGCCGACGGCATGGTCGGCTATATTGAAAAAAAGTACGTTACGGTCAGGCCCCTGCCTCCGGAAAAAGCTCCTGCGGCCGAAAGCCCCAAACCCGCATGGGCGCCCCGGACGGGCAAGCTCAGCATGGCATGGGATTATGCCTACGATATGAAGATAAACCTTTCTAAAAGGCAGAAAATAGACGGACTTGACATCATCTCGCCCACCTGGTTCCAGGTCGTGGGCGAGGACGGGTCGATAAAAAACAGCGCCGACGCCGCATATGTGGAGTGGGCGCATAAAAACGGATACCAGGTGTGGGCCCTTTTCAGCAACAGCTTCGGGGACCCTGAGAAATCCAGCAGCTTCCTGAGAAACACCGATTCGAGGGACAATGCCATCAGGCAGCTGCTTGCCTTCACCGCGCTGTATAAGGTCGACGGAATAAACATTGATTTTGAAAATCTGCTGGACAGCGACAAAGCCGCCCTCACCCAGTTTGTCAGGGAGCTCGCTCCGCTGCTCAGGGAACAGGGAATGATCGTATCGGCGGATGTAAATACGCTGCCCTGCTATGACAGGAAAGCGCTCGGAGAGGCCGTGGATTTCATCATGCTGATGGCCTACGACCAGCATTGGGCCGGGGGAAGCGAAGCGGGCTCGGTGGCTGAGCTGGACTGGGCGGACAGGACTGTAAAGAATTTTCTGAACGCGATACCGGCTGAAAAGCTCATACTCGGCATACCCTTCTACACCAGGCTGTGGAAGGAGGCGCCGGGGGAGGACGGAAAAATCAAGCTCACCAGCCAGGCGCTTTCGATGTCCGCTATCGACAAGATCATAAAGGACAACAAAGCGGCTGTCAGCTGGAATGAAACCAGCGGCCAATTCTACAGCGAATATACCAAAGGGGGCGCGACCTACAGGGTATGGCTGGAGGATGTGAACTCGGTAAACCTGAGGACCTCCCTAGTGCACAAGTACGGGCTTGCGGGCGCCGCGGCCTGGCGTCTGGACTTCGAGCAGCCTTCGGTATGGCCCCTGATCACCGGCAATCTGAAGACCATAAAAAGCTATGGCGAATGGGAAAGTCTCAATAAAGGAAAAATTCACGTATTTGCCAACTAGAATTTGCTTATATATATATCATACTGTTATATTAATCTAGAGGTGATCTTGTGGGCTTTTATCTGGAACTGCTGCTCAGGCTCCTGCTGGCAGCCGTGCTCGGCGGAGCGATAGGTTATGAAAGGGAGCATACGAACAGGCCGGCGGGCTTCAGGACGCATATTCTTGTATGCGTGGGCTCCGCGCTGGTAATGGTGACCTCCGAATTCATATTCGCCAGGTATCACACGGCGGCAAACATCGATCCGGCCAGGCTTGGAGCGCAGGTGATCAGCGGCATTGGCTTTCTGGGCGCAGGGACGATCATACGCGACGGCTTCAACGTCAGGGGGCTTACTACGGCTGCCAGCCTGTGGGCGGTCTCGTGCGTGGGCATCGCCGCGGGGATAGGCTTCTATGGGGGAGCGGCTATCGCAACGGTGATCATATTCCTGACGCTGATCGTTCTGAAAAAGGCCGAAATAAGATTCACAGAGAAAAGCCATTTGAGGACCTTTCTGGTCGAGTCGGAAAACCTGCCGGGACAGATAGGCCTGGTAAGCGGCGTCTTCGAAAAATTGAACATGGAAATAAAAAATGTGGAATTCGTACATAACGATAGCGGCAGGCTCCTTCTTAAGCTGCTTGTGAGGTCGGCGGGCGCACACCTGAACAAACAGGCGGCAGACGGGCTGCAGCGCGTGGAGGGTGTAAAAAAAGTGGTGGAGGAATAGGGACTACCCTATCCGAAGTAATGCCAGCACCAGCAGCAGAAGCCCCGGCGCAAGCGAGACCGCCTTTTTGTTAAGCCTGCCAATGCCCGCCGCCTTCCTGCCCAGAAAGATGCCCGCATAAAGAAAAAACAGCTGGAACAGCCCGATTGCGAAGGGAATGGCGGCCGACGCCAGACCCGCCATGGAACTGCCCACGCCTACGCCTATGGCGTCAATGGAAAGCGCAAGCCCAAGCAGCAGGGATTCCTTGATATCAATCACACCCGACCTGTCCAGGTCGCCCTCTTCCGGGTCCTTCAGCACCCTCATCGTGCCGGGCCTTTTTTCGGTCCGCTTCTCTGCACTGTCTGGGCCTGTGCCTGCCGGCGGAGCCGTTTCCGTTTTTCTCAGCGCCTGGAGCAGTATGTAAACGCCCATACCGGCAAGAATGATTATCCCGGCTGTTTTTGAGACAGCCGGAGGTAGGGCGGAGCACAAAACCCCGCCCAAGGCTATCGCCGCACCCGAATAGACAATTGAAAAAAAGCAGATGATAAGCTTTGAGACCAGAGGTATGTTTACCTTGCGCATACCGTACGCAATGCCCACCCCGAAGGAATCCAGGCTAAGGGATACCGCCAGAGCGGCGATTGTAAGCGCCATCCGAATCATCCTTTTTCATAGAAATATTTCAAGGGGCGCCTGACCGGTAACGGTACGGGCTTTCCTTGAAGCGGTAAAATATATTGCGGCTGAAAAATAGCGCAATTCATACGGTTTCATTATATGAACGCCGCTCCCATTGTGTGAGGCGGTGGTCTATTGCCCTGCTTTTCCGAATAAAAATAGGACGTGAATATAATGCGAAAAACCGTGACAGCGGGTCCGGCATACGAGGGGTGTCTTGATTTGATCAGCGACAAAGCTTTACAGAAAAATGCGGGCAGAGCCGAGAGCATAAATACGGGCCTGAGCCACAAGGAGGCCCAGAAAAAGCTGCTTGAGCACGGACTCAATACCCTGGCCCAAAAAAAGAAAATATCCGTCTTCAAGCTGCTCTTCCAGCAGTTCAAGGACTTCATGGTCCTGATACTGCTCGCCTCTACGGCCGTATCGGCATTTATGGGCGACATGCTTGAGGCGTTCACCATAATCGCGATAGTCATATTGAACGCCATACTGGGCTTCGTACAGGAATTCAGGACCGAAAAGACCATGGAAGCCCTGAAAAACCTGGCCGCCCCGACAGCCGTAGTTATACGGGGCGGAAAGCCTGTGACCGTACCGGCGGAGCAGATAGTCCCCGGCGACGTCGCTCTGCTGGAGACCGGCGACAGAGTGCCGGCGGATGCTGCGCTGCTGGAGTGCAGCAGCCTTCAGGTGGATGAGTCCCTGCTCACCGGCGAATCCGTCCCGGTTGAAAAATCCCTGTCGACGGGGAGCAGAAAAGCCGGCGGAGATCAGAAAAAGAGCTCGGTATACATGGGGACGATTGTGACCAGCGGCAGGGCAAAGGCATTGGTGCATGCGACCGGGATGAATACGGAGATGGGACATATAGCAGACCTGATACAGAATATAGAAGAGGATCAGACGCCGCTGCAGAAGAGGCTTGAGCACCTGGGAAAGCTTATAGTCACGGGCTGCCTTGCCATATGCGCCGTTGTCTCTCTGACAGGAATACTCAGAGGCGAGGACGTATTCAACATGCTTCTGGGCGGTATCAGCCTTGCGGTTGCGGCGGTGCCCGAAGGGCTGCCCGCAATCGTGACCATAGCCCTGGCGCTGGGCGTCCAGCGTATGCTGAAGCGGAACGCGCTTATCAGGAAGCTGCCCGCTGTTGAAACGCTGGGCTGCGCCAGTATAATATGCTCGGACAAGACAGGCACGCTGACGGAGAACAGGATGACCGTCCGCAAGGTATATGCGGCCGGCGGAATGCTCGATATCAAAGGAGGCGGCAGGGGTCCGGAAGTAAAAAAAGACGGCGGAGCCTCCCTCGTACTGCGGATAGGCGCCCTGTGCAACAACGCCACACTGACGGCCTCCGGCGGAGGACAGCGCGACATGCTCGGCAAGGTGAAGTCGGCGTTGACGGGCGCGGACAGGTGGGAGGCCGCCGGAGACCCGACGGAGGGGGCGCTGCTTATAGCCGCGGCCAGGACGGGGATCACGCCTGAAATGCTGGAGGGCTTATGGTTTAGGATAGACGAGCTGCCCTTTGATTCCGACAGGAAGTGCATGTCGGTGGTGTGCGACAACCACAAAGGGGAGACCTTCGTTTTTACCAAAGGCGCGCCGGACGTGATCGTAGGCAAATGCACCAGGATGCAAACCGTGAAAGGAACTTGCGATATGAATCCCTCTCTGAGGGCGGAGGCGCTGAAGGTCAACGACGCAATGGCCGCAGAGGCGCTCAGGGTGATAGGGATGGCGTATAAAAGGCTCGACTCCAGGAACTACAGGAGGGAGGAGCTTGAGAAAGACCTTGTATATGCGGGGCTCGCAGGAATGATCGATCCTCCTAGGAAGGAAGCGGTGGAAGCCGTCAGAAAGTGCAAAATGGCGGGGATAAAGCCGGTGATGATCACCGGCGATCACAAGCTTACGGCGATGGCCATAGCAAAGGAGCTGGAGATATACAGGGACGGCGACAGGGTGCTGACTGGGGAGGAGCTTGAGGGCATGGACGAGAAAAGGCTTGGCGCGGTTGCAGGCAGCGTTTCCGTCTATGCCAGGGTATCTCCGAAGCACAAGCTCATGATCGTGCGCGTGCTCAAAAGTCTGGGGCATGTAGTGGCGATGACGGGGGACGGCGTGAACGACGCTCCGGCGATAAAAGAGGCGGATATCGGCGTTTCGATGGGAGTCACCGGTACGGACGTCACCAAGGAGGCGTCCTCCATGGTGCTGCTGGACGACAACTTTGCCACGATAGTATCCGCTGTTGAAGAGGGAAGGGTCATTTACAGCAATATCAGAAAATTCATAAGGTACATGCTGGCCTGCAATATAGGAGAGGTGCTGACCATGTTTTTGGGGATGCTCGCGGGCTTTCCCATACCCCTGCTCCCCATCCAGATCCTGTGGGTGAATCTGGTCACGGACGGGCTCCCTGCGGCGGCGCTGGGCTTCGACCCGCCCGACAGGGACGTGATGATGCGCTCTCCAAGGGATTCGAAGGAGAGCATCTTTTCAAACGGACTCCTAAGGCTTATACTGTTCAGAGGCGCGCTCATAGGCCTGACCACCCTGGGTGTGTTCGTTTCCCTGCTGTACATTTCGGGAGATGTCGGGACGGCCAGGACAGGGGGCTTCGTAACGCTTGTCGTGACTCAGCTCATCCATGTCTTCGAATGCAAATCGGAGAAAAGGAGCCTGTTTGAAATCCCGGTCCTTAATAACCTGTTTCTTGTGCTGGCCGTGGCGTGCTCGCTTGCGATGCTGCTCGGCGTCGTTTACATACCCGTATTCCAGGCTGTTTTCAAGACGGTGTCCCTCGGCTTCAACGAGTGGATGATCATCGGCGGCCTCTCTCTCCTGGGACCTGTAATATCAAGCTTTTTCAAATTCGGCAAGAGATAGCTGGATTAAATTATCCTTGAAATGCCCCCCTAAAACCTATATAATGATTCATGCCTGTTTATATAAACAGGCTCCGCATTTTTGTTACAGATTGTTCATACTTTATTCAAATGTAATGCTCATAATTGTGATTGCGGAAATGCTGCCAAATACATTTCAATAGGGATCAGCAGGGGGGAAAGAGATGATAGAAATTAAGAATTTGACCAAAAGATACGGTCAGATCAAGGCTGTCAGCAATCTTAACTTTACAGTTGAAAAGGGCGAGATTCTCGGATTCCTCGGTCCCAACGGGGCCGGAAAGTCTACCACCATGAATATCATAACGGGTTACCTGCCTTCCAGCGAGGGCACCGTACAGGTGTGCGGCTACGATATCATGGAGAGTCCGAAGGAGGTCAAAAAGCGCATAGGATACCTGCCGGAACAGCCGCCGGTATACATGGACATGACGGTCATGGACTACCTGGACTTTGTCGCCGACCTGAAATTGGTAGACAAGAAGCAAAAGAAAAGCCAGCTCGGCGATATCATGGAGCTGGTAAAGATAGGGGATCACAGGAACAGGCTGATAAAAAACCTGTCCAAGGGGTACAAGCAGAGGGTCGGACTTGCGCAGGCCCTTGTAGGAAGCCCTGACGTCCTTATTCTGGACGAGCCTACGGTCGGTCTGGACCCCAAGCAGATCATTGAAATCAGAAAGCTGATCAAGGCTCTCGGTAAAGAGCACACCATCATACTCAGCTCGCATATCCTACCCGAGGTAAGCGCTGTATGCGAACGCGTAGTAATCATCAATAAAGGCGAAATTGCCGCGGTAGATACCCCCGAAAACCTTTCGAAGGGCTTCGGGACAGCCTCCAAGCTGCTGGTGACGATTGCGGGCCCCAAGAATTCCATCATTAACGCGATAAAGGAAATATACGGAGTCAAATATGTCGAGCCGGGCGTCGACAAGGAGAAGGAGCTTTTGAGCTATGTCGTCGAATCCGACAAGGAGATCGATATCAGAAGGCCGCTGTTTTTTGCAATGGCAAAGCTCGGATACCCTATTATAGAGCTCAGATCCCTTGATATGACGCTTGAGGATATATTCCTGCAGATTGTTACCCAGGAAAAGGAGGTTGGTTGATTTATGTCAGCGATTTTCTGGAAGGAAGTCAAATCGTATTTTTATTCACCGATGGCTTATATACTGATAGGCTTGTTCACGTTCCTGAACTCGTTCATCTTCAGGAGCAATCTCTTCGGCGGATACGCCGATTTCAGCTCAAACCTGTCCTTCATGGGCACGATACTGGTATTTCTCATACCTCTGCTGACCATGAGGATTCTGTCCGAGGACAGAAAAAACGGCACCGAGGTGCTTCTGATAACCTCTCCCGTCAGCCTTACCGGAATGGTAGTCGGCAAGTTTCTGGCTACATTCTTTGTATTTCTGATCATGATGGCGACCACCATCCTGTTCCCGATCGTGCTGCTTGCCTTCGGAGGGCCGGTAACGCCCACGCTTATAGGCGGCTATGTGGGGATCATATTCCTTGGAGCGGCCATGCTGTCCATAGGCCTTTTCGCCTCTGCACTCACGGAAAGCCAGATCGTGGCGGCCATCGTCACCATGATAAGCCTTCTGATAATAATGTTCCTGCAGAGCATGGCGGACAGCTTCGGCGGAATCGTATCGAAAATACTGAATTGGTTCTCGCTGTTCTCCAGGTACAATGATTTCAACAGGGGCATATTCAGCCTGGCGCCGCTGGTTTATTTTATCAGCTTTACCGCCGTATTTGTTTTCTTGACGATCAGGGTAATAGAAAAAAGACGTTGGAGTCAGGGGTGATAAGAATGGAAAAGAGAAAAGGTTTTCTGTCAAAAAGATCTTTGAAATATGGTTCCAATTCGATAATATTGATCATTGCGGTAGTTGCGATCGCATTTCTGGTAAATATACTTGTCGGCATGGCGGACGTTAAGTGGGACTTTACGTCCAACAAGCTTTTCTCATTAACTGATGTAACAAAAAATCTGCTTAAGGATTTGAAAACGGATGTAACGGTCATCGGTTTGTTCGACGACGGCAAGGTCGGTTCCGACGGTTCGTACAAGGAGCTTACAGACCTTCTGGCTCTATATCAGAAATATCCCCATATAAAGGTGCAGTACATCGATC
>JAEZJL010000241.1 GCA_023415815.1 Bacillota bacterium
TGGGCTTCCTGGGGCCTGAGGATACCCTCCTGAAGGAGCTCGGGGTAGAGCGGGACGGGCGTTCCAACGTCAAGGCCGAATACGGAAAATATACGACGAATGTAAAGGGCGTGTTCTCGGCAGGTGATATGAGACGCGGCCAGAGCCTGGTGGTATGGGCCATCAACGAAGGCAGGGGAGCTGCGCACGAGTGCGACAGGTATCTCCAGGGCCATGCCGATTTACCGTGATATAAATGCTATGGAAAGCTCAAAAGGGCCGCTGTACAAGGCGGCCTTTTTTCATGCGGTTTGAAGGAATAAGGATATATAAAATCCCGGTAGCTTGATGCCGCCGGGATTTACATGGTTCTATTGAATGAGGGCCGACGGGCTGGCAGGCTCGGCCTCTTCCGCTGTTTGTCATATCTTTACGTCCACGCCGAAGACTCCCAGGATGTCGCCGTTCCCGTTTCTTATCGGTACTGAGTATGTCACGCACGGGTTCCTGGTGATGGCCGATATGTAAGCCGGCGAGACGTACTCCTCGCCCTGGAGGCTCCTTTTGAACCATTCCCGGATGGATGCGTTTGCAATACCCGCCTCGGGTATGGAGCAGATGAATTTACCCTTTTTGTCGTTGCTCCAGACCGCTTCGATCAGCTCATTGTCGGAAAGAAAACCGGCAAGCTGTATCCTGTGGGCTTCGGGCTCGGAGCCGCCGAGCCTCTCTGCAAGGTCTCCGGCCGTCTTCCTGATCGTATCCACCGCCAGCTTTACTTTTCCGGTATCCAGTGCGATCCCTCCGGAGGTGTTGTCCGTCAGCGCGGAAATGTTTTTCGACGCCTCGTTCAGCCTCACGCCCAGGGCCGCCAGGTCCTGTATGCTGTGCTTCTGCTTGTGTACGGAATTATAGACATTCCCGACTCTTTCCGAAACGGTATTGATGTTACCCTCGATTTCTTCTATTTTTTCTCCCATTTCCCTCGTAAGCTGCTCTTCCTTTAACGAAATGCGGCTGATTTCATTGACGGACGCGTTCATTCTGGAAAATACGTCGTCGATATAGCTTACATTGCTTTGGATTATCCTCGAAGCGCTTACTCCTTTTTCAACCTTGCTCGCATTATCTACGGCAACCTCGTAAACCGCGCTTATTTCTTCCCTTATGTTGTTCGTAAGCGAACCTATCTCCTTGACCGCCTTCTCGGTCTCGGCAGACAGCTTTTGGATTTCGCCGGCCACAACGGCGAAGCCCTTCCCCGCCTCGCCTGCCCTGGCTGATTCGATTGCGGCATTCAGAGAGAGCAGGTGCGTCTGCTTTGATATGCTTATAACCGAATCGAGTATGTGGATGATCTCGTTGGACGACTCGCTAAGCCTGTCGATATAAGTTTTTGTAGTATCCGAAGCGGTTTGTATTTCCCGCACGGCCTCAACGATTTCCATTATTTCCGAGAAACCCGCCTTTATACCCTCGCCTGAAGCCCGGCTGTCGCTGTCCATTTCCTGGGACACCCTGTTCAGGGTCTGCAAGAGCTCGATTATTTGCTTGATGCCGTTTAACACTCCGGTTATTTCGGCGTTGACCTCCGTATTCATTTGCGTCATTTCCTTGGTTTCGGCAAACAGCTGCTGTGCAAAGGCGTTGTTTTCATCGAGCGTTATGTAAAGCTGCTCGGTCACCGAGGATATCTGGGTCGAGGACACCTGTACTTCTTTATTGAATTTTTTGAGCTCCGTCTCCAGCTGCCTTACCCTGCCGCTCAGTTTTTCGGACCATTTGCCGGCGGCGGCGGACAGCAGCAGGGTCAATCCGGCAGAGACGGCCAGGAAAGCCGCCGCATCTGCCCAGAGCTCCGGGAACGGTCTGATTATAAGGAATACGGCGGCGGCAAGCATGATTGAAATCTGAATAAGGTAAATAAAAGCCTTTCTCAATATTATCCTCCCCCAGTAGACAATACACCCCTAAATTATATCAAATAAATTCAAAATTATATAAATGTGCAAAAAAGCGCCCAAAGGAGGTTAATCCCTTTGAACGCCCTGTTCACATATCCCCATCGATATTAAATGAATAATAACATAATCCGAAAATTATGGCAACATAAACATTTAAATGCTTTTGTTACCAATCAAAAGACTTATGGAATCAGCCATGGAACAGAGGATCAGGCAGCAGGAGGTCGCACCGGCGTCAAGCACTCCTTTAGAACGCTCGCCCAGTCTTGAGGCCCTCCCGACCTTCGCCACAAGGTCTATTGTCGAGTCCCTGCCCTTTACGGCCGCAGCCTTCAGGCCGGTCAGGGCCTCCGCAAAGCCTTTGCCTTCCTCCAGCGCCAGCTTATATGCGGCCACAGCCGGGTCGAGGGTGTCTACGAGCGTCTTGTCGCCGACCTTTGCTTCTCCAAGCTTCTTTATGCCGCTGTAAGCCGCATCCAGCATCCCGCCGAGCAAAGCCGCGTCCACGCTTTCGTTTTCACCGGCGGCCTTGGACATCTCAATAAAAAAGCTGCCGTAAAGCGGGCCCATGGAGCCCCCTATGTCGGTCAAAAGCGTCCTGCCCAGCGTTTTAAGTCCCAGCGTCAGGTTCATTTCCTTGTCCCTGATTTTGTCAGCACACATGGTAAAGCCCTTGTTCATGTTTATGCCGTGGTCGCCGTCGCCGATGGCCCCGTCAATCTCGCTCAGGTACTGCCTGTTGTCCTGTATTGTTTTTATAAGATCCTTTATAATCACCAATCCGTCTTTGTTTTGGAACGACGCCATGTTTTTTACCTCCCGAACTGTTTTAGGCCCATACTGTCGCACTCCATATCGACGAGCTCCTTAAGCTCGCCGTCAAGCTTCATCAGGGTAAGAGTTACGCCCATCATCTCAAGAGAAGTAAAATAATTGCCCACATAGGAACGGTAAACCTTTATGCCCTTGCCGGAAAGCAGTTCCTCCACCTTGTTATAAAGGATATACTGTTCCATTACCGGGGTGGCGCCAAGGCCGGATACCAGGACCACGACCTCGTCCCCGGAGGCAAAGGGCAGGTCCGGCAGGACGATGTCAACCATCATCTCCGCCATCTCGTCGGCGCTTTTAAGCTCGCACACCCTTATGCCGGGCTCGCCGTGATGGCCGATGCCGACCTCCATGGTGCCTTCCTCTATTTTAAAATTGGGTTTTCCGACCGCAGGTATGGTGCAGGGAGTCAGGCCGATGCCCACGCTCCGCGTGTTGTCGATGGCCTTCCGCGCGGCGGCGATCACCTCGTCAAGGCTTGCTCCGGTGGCTGCTTTTGCACCGCCAACCTTCCACATGAGGATCTCTCCGGCAACGCCCCTGCGCTTTTCCCTTTCCGTTTTCGGAGCGGAAGGCACATCGTCGTTTGCCACGACCGTCTTTACCTCTATCCTGTCGTCCTCGGCGAGCTGGATGGCCATTTTGACGTTCATATTGTCTCCGGCATAATTGCCGTAAAGGCATGCGACGCCTTTTCCGCCGTCGGCAGCCAGGAAGGCGTCATAGAAAGCCTGTGCCGAGGGCGAGGAAAATATCTCTCCCACGGCGACCGCGTCGACCATGTTTTTCCCTACATATCCGATAAAAGCCGGCTTATGGCCCGAGCCGCCGCCGGTCACAACCCCGACCCTTCCCTTCACGGGGGCGTTAATATACTTCACCACTCTGGAGTTTTCGGTGACGGCTACGAGATCCTTGTGATTCTTTACAAACCCTTTAAGCATATCCTCAACTACAAAATCGGGGTTGTTGATGATTCTCTGCATTTATTAAGCCTCCTTCATAATAGTATGCTTGCGTTCGTACTCTTTTATCTTCTCCAGTTTCGGAATCGAGCCAGCACTGTCAAAATCGCATTTGAGCCACAGGTTTACGAGATATTTCGCCAACTCCGTCCCTATCACTCTCGCCCCCATGCACATCACCTGGGCGTCGTTCGAGCGCCTTGACCTTTCGGTGGAGAACGGGTCGTGGCAGACCGCGGCCCTTATGCCCGGAACCTTATTCGCAGCCATGGCCATTCCGATACCGGTACCGCATATCAATATGCCCCTCTCGTTTTCGCCCCGGGCGATCGACTCGGCCACCGCTATGCCAACCTCGGGATATAACACGGGATTTTTATCATAGCATCCGAAATCCTTCACCTCATGACCCTGCCCAACAAGCAGGTCTATTATAATACGTTTCATATCAAAAGCAGCTTCGTCGCATCCAATAGCAATTTTCATAGCTTCTCCTTTTACGGTACAATGATAACTTTGATGGAGCCCGCTCCTTTTGCAGCCACATCGAAAGCATCCTTCCATTTGTCCAGGGTGAATTTGTGAGTCACAACTCCCTCGGTCGGCATTGTCCCGTCCGAGATCCAGCGTATGACGTCGGGGTAGCTGTCCGGGCTCAGGTGCGCGCCGTACAGGTTCAGCTCCTTGCGGTCGCTTATTATGCTCCAGTCGGCCACGACCATATCCTTGAATACGCTGAATTCCACAAACGTACCCATCTTTCTTATGATCTGAAGTCCCTGCTGCACACTGGCCGGATGGCCCGTAGCTTCGATATAGACGTCGCAGCCATAGCCGTCCGTGAGCTTGTCTACAATCCCCGCCAGATCGTCCTTCGCAGGGTTCAGTACGATATCCGCGCCGAATTTCGCGGCAAGCTCCAGCCTGTCACCCATGAGGTCAAGCACGATAAGCTTGCCCGACTTTTTCATTTTTATAGGGGCGATCATGCCGAGCCCCAGAGTTCCCGCGCCGGAAAGGACGACGATGTCGCCTTCCTTTATCTGAGCCCTGTCCACGCAGTGCTTCGAGCACGCAAAGGGCTCGATGAGGACGGCCTTCTCCAGGGGCAGCTCCTTTGATATTTTGTAATTTATCGCTTCTTTGGGCAGACGCATATATTCGGCCATGCCACCGTTGACATTGTACTGGAAGCCGTATACGTCGTGCTTCTGGCACATCCAGTAGCTTCCCTCCCTGCAGTAGCGGCACTCGCCGCAGGGTACGATCTGCTCCGATACGACGCGGTCCCCGATGCTGAAGCCCTCGGAGCCCTCGCCTACCTCTACGACCTCTCCTAAAAACTCATGTCCGGGAATCATAGGCGCCTTGATATACGGAGGGCTTCCTTCGCCTCCCCAGAAGCTGGGAGCGCCGCCGTAAGCCTTTAAATCGCCTGCGCAGACGCCGCAGGCCTCGACCTTGATAATCAGTTCCTTTTCGCCGGCACGGGGCACGTCCACCTCTTCAAGACGGTAATCCCCTTTTTTGTAGGCTACCACGGCTTTCATCCTCTTTGGCAGATCCGACATTGTTATTACCTCCCCTGTTACATTGATTTCCTTGTATTTTGCTGGATATAGCAGCGTCCTCCGCATCCCTGAAGATGTGTCTATCGGTATCGCAGCCTGTTAACATAACATTATTATAATAATCCAAATATCACTTTTTATCAACCTCTTACGAATTCCCCGCATGGCGCCCGGCTTAAAGCGTTTGCATTAAACGTTGCCCGGAACGCCTGTATTATAAACTTCAGCTGTTATGGAAGGAGAGAAATAAAAGGGTGCTGCCGTTATATTACGGGAAGTGTGGGAGATGCGCGCAGAATACTCCCAACGCGCGGAATGAAGGTATACAAAAATCACGGCGGCACCGGGACGCCCGGTTTATGTATATCCTGGGAATTTCGAGTTGCCCCGGTCAAAGGGCAATAACCCTGCATTATGGTTTTATACGTTTATTTCTATTTCCCGGTATAGGATAAGATTTCCCCGCCGGCGGGGAGCTTCACATTCACAAAGACCTGCCCGACAGGCGTATTTCTCCCCTGTCGGTGTATATTTTTATATCAGGGCCGCCGCTTCCGACTCTTCCCGAGAGCTCGCGGCCATCCGAGACAAGCCCCCCGGCAGCCGCAGCGCTGAAGCCGTTCAGGACCTTGCCGTTTTCCGATTTGGCTTTGAGGCTGAAGCCCTCAGTCTCCGGCAGCATGAGCTTGATGGCGCCGTCCGCTGTCATGAAGCTGTACGAGCCCTCCCTGTCTATGCCGGAAACGTCCGCCGAAATATCGCCTCTGGAAACATACAGCGAAGAGTCCGTCTTCAGCATGGATTCATATACGTCAAGGCTTCCCTTTGAGATATCGCAATCCGCCCTTCCCTCAAAATGCTTCAGGACGGCGTCGCCAGAGGTGGTTTTAAGCTGAATGTCTCCCTTTATATCCGAGAGCTCGGTATTTCCGTATACGACTTTGAAGCTTCCCCTGCCCTCGAGCTTTTCCGCTTTTATGTCTCCGCGCTTGACCGTGAAGTCAAAGCGGAAGGCCTTGCTTTCTTTTGCTGTGATCGTACCCGTTTCCAGCTTCAGGTCGACGGCTGACAGACCGTCGAAGCCCGAGAGACTAATGCTTCCGTTTACTGCTGTTATGGTCAATGACCGGAGCTTTTCCGGGACCTTAAATTCAAAATCGGTTGTTATCCTGGAGAAGGGCATAAGCTTTTCCGGCTGTCCCGTCGATATGCTTATATCGTAAGGGTTGCTGCGGTATAGCGTCGTATACTCGTCCATACGATCTTCAAGACTCTTCCGGCTCCCCGGGGCCTTAAGCCTCTTTATCTCCTTTATCTGGAGAGAGTCGCCCTCCCAGGGCGTCAGCGTTATGTTCCCGTCGTGCACCTCCAGCTTCAACTCGCTCTGGTCCTCCAGCGCTATTTCCCTGGTTTGCACCTTTTCAACGGACAGTCCCACAGCGGGGCGGTAGTAAGCGCGGGGGCCGCCGGCCCCATAGGACATACTGCAGAAAACAAGCGTGAATATTATCAATGCCGCAAGCGGCAGGTAAAGCTTTCTCATTTATCCGCTCCTGAAATGAACTAAATTCGCACATACATTCTATCACAATTCCCTCAGGCTGTCAGCGTGGTTTCGCCTCCGAGGCCGTGTTGACAATTCATAGACAATATTTTATAATGTCTAATATAATATAGATTTGTGGAGTGAATGTTTAATGTCCGATAACGCGGAAATATTCTGGAAGGCGACGGTGGACGAATTAAAGAACGGCTTTAAGTACGATAAAGCAACGGATGGGTTTATCTGCCTGTTTTGCTGCAAAAGCTTTATCAGGGGCATTATCTATTCCGAAGACGGCATCTTTTATGAGGCGGAAAGATTCGCGCGCGTCCATGTTGAAAAGGAGCACGGGTCTGTTTTCGATTGCTTGCTGAATATGGACAGGAAGCTTACGGGGCTCACCGAGGTCCAGAAAAATCTTATGGATTTGTTTTATAAAGGCTACAGCGACGCAG
>JAEZJL010000267.1 GCA_023415815.1 Bacillota bacterium
GATGCGGCTTACGATAAAATAAAGAAATTCGTCGACGAGTATAATAAGCTGGTAGACAGCCTCAGCTCGAAGCTGAGCGAAAAATACGACAGCGACTATCCCCCTCTGACCGACTCTCAGCGGGAAAGCATGACGGAGGATCAGATCAAGAAATGGGAGGAAAAGGCGAAGACAGGACTTTTATGGGATAACAGCGAGATTTCAAGCATGTTTTACGGCATGCGGACCGATGTGATCACCAAGGTAGGCGGCCTGGATGCAAAATATGCCACCCTGTACAACATAGGAATAAGTACGGAAGCTTACAGTACCATCTCCGCCGGAAAGCTCGAAATCGACGAGGACAAGCTCAAGGATGCCCTGCGCAGCGACGCCGCAAGCGTCATGAACCTTCTGTTCAAAGCTCCGGATCCGGGAGTGACGGACACGAAGGAGCAATACAAGCAGAGCGGGGTCGTCAACCGCCTGTTCGGCAGTATCATGAACGGTATGAAGTCGATCATAAATACGGCCGGGGCCGGTAATAACGTCAGCCTGTACAGAAGCGTCCAGTCGAACATGCTTGTGGATTTTATCGCCGATTACGGAGGCATAAGCTCCATCGACAAGGACATCTCGTCCTATAAATCAAGCCTTGACGATCTGAATAAAAGATACACCGATGTGCAGACACGCTATTACAACCGGTTCACGGCCATGGAGCAGGCGATAAGCAAAGCAAATTCACAAAGCGCCTGGCTTTCACAGCAATTTCAAAACAGCTCGTTATAAAATATTATGACAGGAGTACGCATATGAATCATTTAATCGGCGATATGCTGGAAATAGCGGACGAAAAGCGCCTGCATACGATGGAGCTCCTGCGGCTTACGAAGGAGCAGACCATGTTGCTGGCGGAAGAGGATGTGGAAAAGCTCGAATGCTATTTGACATACAAGCAGAACATTATCTGCAGAGTGGACTCCCTGGACGCCAGGTACAGGGAATTGATCCAAAGGGTGCTGTCCGAGAATAATGTATACTGTCTGGAAGACATAAGGGAGGACAGCCGGATCCGGCGGATCCTGGAAATTAATATAAAGACAAAAAATATAATGGAAGAAATGCTGGAAACAGATAAAAAGAACTCCGAAATGGGAAAGAGGCTGCTCGAAAAGCTTGGAAATGCCCTTAATCACGCGGATATGGCGCCCATGGCTTCGAGGGCATATCACAGTGACCTGCCTCTGGCTTTCTTTATAGACAGGCCGAGCTGAGGGCTGAATAAATAATACAACGAGGTATATACCATGAACGGAAAGAAAAGGCCGGGCCTGTCTCCGCAGTATATAAAAGGCTTCCGCTGCGTGGGAGCAGCGTGCGAGGACAGCTGCTGCGTCGGCTGGAGGGTCGACATAGACCGCGAGACCTGGAGTAAATACAAAAAGGTGCACCACCAGGAGCTAACCCCCCTGATGGAAGAGACGATCAAAAGAAACCGCTCGGCAACAAAAAGCGAGGCGTACTACGCAAAGGTCAGGCTCGACCGTGAAGGCGCCTGCCCGTTCCTAAGCAAGGAAATGCTTTGCAGAATCCAGCTTGAATACGGGGAAGCTTATCTCTCGAATGTCTGTACTACCTATCCGAGGTCCGTCAACATTTTAAACGGAGTCCTTGAGCGCTCCGCGAGCATGTCCTGTCCCGAAGCCGCAAAATTAGCCCTTCTGCAGCCCGACCCGATGGAATTTGACGAGGATGCGGTACCGGCCGATACGAGGAACTTTGTTAAAAACAGCATGAACACACAGGAGTTGAAATTTGCCAACAGAGCCGAAAGGCATCTCTGGCCTCTCAGGATATTTACCATATCGGTGCTGCAGGACAGGAGACACCTCCTGTGGGAACGGCTGGTCATCTTGGGTATATTCTATGACAGGGTTCAGACTGCATTAAATGAAGAGAAGGCAAACGAGATCCCCGCCCTGATCGCCGCCCATAAAAGCATGCTGGACGACGGCTCGTTCAAGGCGGCCATCCGCGGGATACCCACTCAGAATACCATCCAGATGGAGCTTCTGAAAGAGCTTGCGGATGAACGCTATCTCTCAGGCGTGAACAATAAAAGATACCTGGAATGCTTCGGCGAATTTCTCTGGGGAATAAGCTACACCGCCGACAGCACGGTTGAGGAGATCGGGCGGAGATATCACGACGCCTGGCTCAATTATTATATACCTTATATGGGGGAGCACGAATACATACTGGAAAACTACCTTGTAAACTATGTGTTTAAAAACCTTTTCCCATTTACCAGGGAAAAGTCATTGTTTGATTCCTACGCTATGCTCGTATTGCATTATTCCCTGATAAAAATGCATCTCATAGGGATAGCGGGCTATCGTAAAGGCCTGACCGACGAGCTGGTTATAAAGCTGATCCAGAGCCTTTCAAAGACGATAGAGCACACTCAGATCTATCTGGACAGGATAGCAGAGCTGATTAAGCGCAACGGCATCAACACAATGGCATACATGTCCATTTTAATCAGGAATTAGTTCATCTATACCGTATGTGACGGACGGAGGCTTTTATATGAATAATAATCTGGCGACAAACCAGTACTTTCAGAATTCTGTCAATACCGCTTCTCCCGCGGACCTGACCCTGATGCTCTACAACGGCCTGGTCAAGTTTCTGATGAAGGCCGCGGAATGCATTGTCCGTGGGGATTTCCCAAAAGCGCATGATAATATAATAAGGTCGCAGGATATCCTCTGCGAGTTTCAGGCTACGCTTGACATGAAGTATCCCGTTTCCCAGGATCTAATGCTCCTATATGACTACATGAAGCGCAGGCTCGTCGACGCCAATGTAAAAAAGGATGCGGAAATCGTCGGCGAGGTCCTGAGCTTCGCAAGAGAGCTGCGGGATACCTGGGCTATCGCCATGAAAAAATCAGGCGTACACGTCTGATATACTCATACCGCGAAGCAAAATCCTTATCTTACCTTTGAGCCGCTTTCTATAAGTCCGTCAATGGTCGCGAGCACGAGATCCTTGTCGCCGGAGGCGGCCAGTATCATTCCCTGCGACTCAATACCTTTAAGCTTCACCGGTTTCAGATTTGCAACAAGTATGACGTATTTTCCTATGAGCGTATCAGGTTCATAGTGCTTTGCAATACCCGACACCACCTGTCTGGTTTCGCTTCCGAGGTCCAGCCTGAGCTTCAGCAGCTTGTCGGCTCCTTCGACCCTGGAGGCCTCGAGGACCTTAGCCACTCTCAGATCTACCTTTGCAAATTCCTCTATCGAAATAAGTCCGGACGAAGCCTCCTGCCCCGCCTCAGCCGCCGGCGCTCCGGCAGCCGTTTTCTCCGGCTCGGCCTTCCTGCCCCCGGCAGGTTCTTCGGAGGCCTTTCCTGTCAATGCTTCAAGCTCCTCGAGCTCCTTCTTCATATCTATTCTGGGGAATATGACCTCGCCCTTGGAGACGGCCGTCCCCTCCGGGTAGCTTCCCCATTTTCCGGCGCTTTCCCAGGTAAGCGCGCTCTCCCCGGCGATCCCAAGCTGCCTCCATATCTTTTCAGGTGTTTCAGGCATAAAGGGCTGCAGAAGAACAGAGGTTATCCTGAGGCTCTCCGCAAGGTTGTACATTACCCCGGCCAGCCTGGGTTTCGAAGCTTCGTCCCTGGCAAGCACCCAGGGCATTGTCTCGTCGATGTATTTGTTCGTCCTTGAAATAGCCTTCCATATCTCTGCAAGCGCGGTGCTGAACTGGAGCCTGTCCATCAGCTCCTCAACCCTTCCGGGAGTTTCTGCCAGGAGCTTTTTCAAATCGTCGTCGTACTCCCCGGCAGCGCGTTCAGCGGGAATGACTCCGCCGAAATATTTGTCGATCATGGCAACTGTCCTGCTCACAAGGTTCCCCAGGTCGTTTGCCAGGTCGGAATTTATCCTGTTAATAAGCGCTTCATTCGAGAATATACCGTCGGAGCCGAAGGGCACCTCCCTCAGGAGGAAATACCTGACGGCGTCGAGCCCGTATTTTTGCACCAGGATGACCGGGTCGACCACGTTCCCCTTGGATTTCGACATCTTGCCTCCCTCGAGCAGCAGCCAGCCGTGGCCGAACACCTGCCTGGGAAGGGGCTCTCCGAGCGCCATCAGCATGGCGGGCCATATGATGGTGTGGAACCTCACGATTTCCTTGCCGACAAGGTGTACGTCCGCCGGCCAGTATTTCCTGTAGTCCGAATCGTTCCCGGACATGAAGCCCATCGCCGTTATGTAGTTTGAAAGCGCGTCTATCCACACGTAAACCACATGCTTTTCGTCAAAGGATACCGGTATGCCCCAGTTGAAGGTCGTCCTGGATACGCAGAGGTCCTCCAGCCCCGGCCTGAGGAAATTATTCAGCATTTCGTTCTGCCTTGAGACGGGCTGTATGAATTCGGGGTTTTCCTCGATATGCTTTATCAGCCTGTCCTGGTATTTGGAAAGCTTAAAGAAATAGCTTTCCTCCTTTGTGAGCTCTACCTCCCTGCCGCAGTCGGGACATTTGCCCTCCGCAAGCTGGGTCTTCGTCCAGAAGGATTCGCAGGGCGTGCAGTACCAGCCCTCGTATTCGCTCTTGTATATGTCCCCCTGGTCATAAAGCTTCTTGAATATTTTTTGGACAACCTCCTCGTGATATCCGTCGGTCGTCCTTATAAACCTGTCGTTGGTTATCTTCATCAGCTTCCAGAGCTCTTTTATGCCGTCGACGATACCGTCTACATACTGCTTGGGGGATACTCCGATAGCCTCGGCCTTGCGCTGTATTTTCTGCCCGTGCTCGTCGGTGCCCGTGAGGAACATAACATCGTAGCCCCTCAGCCTTTTGTATCTTGAAATCGCATCCGCCGCGACGGTCGTATAAGAGTGTCCTATATGAAGCTTACCGCTCGGGTAGTAGATTGGGGTGGTGATGTAAAATGTACCGCGTTCCATAGATAGCCTCCGTTTATCAATTAATAATAGTATTTCCCATTCCGCATACTGATTCGATATGTTTAAAATATTATTTATTTCATATGATTTGTTATCTACCATATTACCATTGTGCCGGACACTTTTTCAAGGAAAATTTAGCACATAAACAGGCTGTGCGGCAACATATACATATTGCATGAACACTGCCTTATTTATGTACAAATATGCCGGCAGGATCCTCCCCGAAGCAGAAAAGCTGTTTGCCGAAAGCTCTGTCATGCTTGAGGCTGAAAATACCGGGGGGGAGCAGAACGCCGATCCCTCCCGTAAGGTGCGGAGCAGCCTTGATCTCCGCTGCTGCAGCCTCTTTGCGCTTTATCCCGGACTGGACGCCGGGAATGCGCTTTCCTTTACTGCGGCCTTTCATTCTCTCACAAATTATCTCGACATGCTGTGCCGCCAGAGCGGTGCAAACGACGAAACGGTTTTCCGGAGCCTCTATCCGGCTTTGCAGGACGCGGTCGATCCGGAACGGACCACGGGCAGCTACCAGCTCGGCTATTCCATGATGAAGGGCAGGGAGCTGAAAAAGCTTGTGGATCAATGCAGGCTCAATATAACCGCCCTCCCTTCCTACAGGCTGGTAACAGGTAAAATGAAGAGGTATGTGCAGCTCTATATCGACCTGCAGGCTTTCCGGTATCTGACCCCCGACATGCGGATGGAGTACATTGAGACCTGGGCCGATTTCTACCTCAGACGCTATAGGGACATTACCTGCTGGGAGTTCTCAGCCGCGGCGGGATCGCTTCTGGGCGTCTTTTCCATGTTTGCGGCTGCCGGCGACCCCGGACTCACACCCTCGGACGTGAAGGCCCTCGACGAAGCGTATTTTCCATGGCTCTGCGGCCTGCACAAGCTGCTTGAGGCCTACCTATCGGCCAGGGAGGACGTTTTTTCCGAGCAGCTCAATTTCACAAGCTATTACAACAACCTCAGAGTATGTGCGGAAAGGCTGGCTTTTTTCATCGATGGGGCATACGGGCGCTGTGCCGGGATTAGAAACCCGGAGTTTCATAACTTCGTGATAAGCTTTATTCTGTCTTTATACCTTTCGGATTCAAGAGCACGCTTCGGAATGTACGGGCTTGCGAGCAGAAGCATCATCAGAAGCGGTCCGCCTGTGACGGACCGGTACCTGAAAATATTTAAGCTGCTGCGCGGGATTTCCGTTTTGTAGCCTTTCCTTACCTGCCGAATATGAGCGCACAGGCCCAGGAGGCCGCGGTAACGCTGACGGCATCGGCTATGAGGGCCGCTATGAGCGTATACCTGATGTTCTTTATGCCCACCGAACCAAAGTATACGGCAAGCGTATAAAATATGGTCTCGGTGGAGCCCATCATTGTTGAGGCCACTCTTCCGACAAACGAATCCGGGCCGTATACCCTTATAATCTCCGCCACAAGGGCCAGAGAGGCGCTGCCCGAAACAGGCCGCAGCAGGGCGAGCGGCATGGCGTCTGGCGGTATGCCGAGCAGCCTGGCAGCCGGCGAGGTAAGCCAGACCAGAAAGTCAAGCGCGCCGGAGGCCCTGAATACTCCGACCGCTACGATCAGTCCGACAAGCGTTGGTATAATCCTGACAATTGTCGCTATGCCCTCCCTCGCCCCTTCCACAAAGACGTCATAAACCCTGACTTCCCTGATAAGGCCGAAGCCGAGTATAAATAAAAACAGCACGGGAATGGCGTACTGGGATATCGCTTTAAAAATCTCCATCGTAGTTCACACCCTGAAAACCGGTAATATAAGTTATCCTGCGTTTTTATGCCCGGCAGCCCACGCACGCGACAAAAGCTTTGCTGCCGTGATGCCGGCAATCGTGGCGCATATCGAGGCGATCCAGACCGTCACGATTATTTCAGGCGGGTCGGCCGAGTGCGCCTCCGTCCTGAGGGCTATGACCGTGGCGGGTATCAGTTGAAAAGCGGAGGTGTTGAGCACAAGGAACATGCACATGGAATCTGTGGCCCTTTCCTTACGTTTATTGGTCTTCTGAAGCTCGGCCATCGCCTTCAGGCCCAGCGGCGTAGCCGCGTTGCCCAGGCCCAGGAAGTTTGCCGAGAGATTCATTAGGATGGCGCCCATTGCGGGCCCGTTTCTCGCAATATCAGGGAAAAGAAGCCCCAGAAAAGGCCTGGCAAGCCTGGCAAGCACATCCGTAAGGCCGCTCCTTTCCGCAATGCCCATTAGTCCCGACCACAGGCACAATACGCCGAGCAGGCCTATCCCCAGCTGGACGGCATGCCCCGCCGAATCGACGGCCGCCTTCACCACCTCCTCCGTCCTTCCGTTCAGCATCCCGAGCAAAAAACCGACTGCCAGCATACCCATCCATATATAATTCATCATAAACAGTTGCTCCTCTCCTATCGATAATATATATGAAATTGTCCGTTTAATATTTCCGTTATTGCCGGATATTTAGGGCTTAAGTGGTATCGGCGCCGGAGCCTTTTAGATAATTTTATTGTCCAATCCTGTCGAAATATGTCGAAAATCTTAACTAAATTCCCAGTTAAATTATGGATATATTTCCATTACGCATATCGCATATTGCCCATTTCAAGCCTTCCGCGGCTTTATGATTGTCATTTGGCAAGCCTTTGTGAATTTTCTATAATCGTGTATGTAATATTATGTTAAAACTGCCATAACATTTTTTTGAATTTTTTTAAATTTATTGTTGACGTTTACTGGAATTTATGGTATTATTGAATCCAGAAAAGATTGTCGAATTTTGTTAATTTCAGGAGGCTAAAAACATGAAATCCACAGGAATTGTAAGGAAAGTTGACGAGCTAGGAAGGGTAGTCCTCCCAATCGAATTGAGAAGGACACTCGACATCGCAGAAAAGGACGCACTGGAAATCTATGTCGACGGAGCAACGATCATACTCAAGAAGTATGAACCGGCATGTATTTTCTGCGGAGACGCAAAAGATGTCGCCGTTTACAAGGGAAAGAACATCTGCCCGAACTGCATGAAGGAATTGAAAAAATAATATTCGTCACTGAGCGGACCTAAAAAATGGGATCCGCTTTTTTTTTGCATTTTTGCCGATCTTTTTGCCCTACTCCTCAAGCAGGGCGTTATATACGTCCCTTTTGCTGAGGCCCCGTTCCTCCGCGACCCTTTTCATCGCATCCTTCTTGGATAGGCCGCTGTTAACGTGCAATTCGAGGTGCTCCTTCAGAGTAATTCTCTCCCAGTCCCTTTTCCGGCTTTCCTCAAGCTGCTTCTCGTCCGCCCCTTCCACTATAAGGACAAATTCGCCCTTTGGGGGAGTCGCCTCATATCTGGCTATGGCTTCCTCCAGAGTGCATCTGACGAGCTCCTCGTATTTCTTTGTAAGCTCCCGGGCAAGAGAAATCCTTCTGTTGCCCAGCACGGAATAGATGTCTTTAAGCGTATAAATCAGCTTATGAGGCGCTTCATAAAATACGAGCGTCCTGGTATCCTCTTTGATGGAAAGCAGCCTTTCGTTCCTGCTTTTTTTATTAACGGAAAGAAAGCCTTCGAAGGAAAACCTGCCCGTAGGCAGGCCGGAAAGCACAAGTCCCGCAATTACGGCGGCAGGGCCGGGCGCCATCGTCACGGTAATGCCGTTCTCAACGGCAAGCCTCACCAGATCCTCTCCCGGGTCGGAAATACCCGGAGAACCGGCATCGGACACAAGGGCCAGATTCCTGCCTTCGAGCAGCTGGCTTATAAGATAGCCGCCCTTCTCGGATTTGTTGTGCTCATAGTAGCTGACGAGGGGCTTTTTTATTTCAAAATGATTCAGCAGCTTGAGCGTCTGCCTTGTATCCTCGGCTGCTATGAGGTCCGCCTCCCGCAGCACCCTTAAGGCTCTCAGCGTGATGTCCTCGAGGTTGCCGATAGGCGTCGCCACAAGATATAATACACCTTTTTCGTTCATTTAAGCGTCCCACCGTTTTAATTATTGGCCGTCTCTGCCGTATATTCTGTTTATCTCTTCGGAGTAGTTCCCGACGGAATCGTATACGTACAGCGGTTCAAGCACCTTAAGCATCGGCCGGCCGTTCCTGACGCCGTTTATCAGGATCATATTGGGCTTTTTCCCCGGCGAAGGGTGGATGAATCTCAGGTACTTGGGCTCAAGGGCATTTGCTCTCATGAGGCAGATGATATCCGCAAGCCTTTCAGGCCTGTGTACCATCGAAAGCCTTCCTCCGGCGGTAAGCAGCCTGCCGCCAGCCGATATCACGTCTTCCAGTGTGCAGAGTATTTCATGCCTCGAAATCGCCTTTGTATCGGAAGGATTTACGAGCCCCCCTCCCCTGTTCATATACGGCGGGTTTGTAACAACCGCCTCAAAGGAGGACGCCCCGAAAAGCTTCACCGCCTCCCTGAGGTCTCCGCAGACCATCCGCACCTTATCTCCAATTCCGTTCAAATCAATGCTGCGGGCGGACATTTCGGCTATCTCAGGCTGTATTTCAAGCCCTGTTACGGAGGCCGGGCTTTTTTTGGCAGAGACCAGCACGGCGATAATCCCTGTCCCGCTGCCAAGATCGATAACCCTGTCGCCCTTCCTGACATCTGCGAAATCCGCAAGTAGGACCGCGTCCGCTCCGAAGCGGAAGCCGTCCTTTTTCTGTATCAATTTTAGGCCTTTGCACTGGAGATCGTCCAGTCTTTCATTTTCCTGAAGCCCCAATACGCATACAACCTGCCTTATATAAAATGTTACCTATCCGCCGCTCTTCATGCCGCGGGCGGGCCGGGCCCGGCCGAATGCGCCTCACATGAATAAAAATCCCGGAGACGTTAAGACCCCGAGATTTTTGCACATTTGGCATACGGCCAAATCACCCAGATAGAAGGCCAGACGCAGTATACGCT
>JAEZJL010000376.1 GCA_023415815.1 Bacillota bacterium
AATGCGGATACTCTACGTCGCGCTGACCAGAGCCCGTGAAAAGCTGATTATAACAGGTGCTACTAGCGACATTCAGAAAGCCGCCGCGAAATGGATGCAGTGCGCCGGTGTGCGGGAAGGCAAGCTCCCGGCCCATGAAATGCTGAAGGGCGGAAGATACCTGGACTGGATAGGACCTGCGCTTATGAGGCATAAGAGCTGCAGCGGCATGAGGGACGCCGCCGGTATCGGGAGCGAGTTCAGAGGGACGCTGATCGAAGACCCGTCCCTGTGGCGGATAAGGCTGTGGAGTAAAAGCGGCATTCAGGCCGTCAGGCAGGAAGAGGCACAGAATGAAAGGGACTTCATGCGCTGGCTGGACAGCGCTGAGGACGCCCCGGACAAAAAAGGACTGCAGGAGGCCGTCGCGGCCAGGCTTGGCTGGGTTTATCCATACATAAAGGCTTCCGGGGTGCCTGCCAAGCTTTCCGTAACGGGACTCAAAAGGCGCTTTGAGGCCGCGCCTGCGGAGGATATCGGAAGCCTTCCCGAGAGCCTGCCGCAGCTGGTGAAAAAGCCGAGATTCCTGGAAGACAGGAAGGGCCTGAGCGCTGCCGAGGCCGGGTCCGCGCTGCATTTTGTCATGCAGCATCTGGATTTTGGCTGGAGCATTGAGGATCAAATACGCGATATGGTTGAAAAAGCACTGCTGACAGCAACTCAGGCGCAGAGCGTGGATACCGAAATGATACGCCGCTTCCTAGCCTCACCCCTGGGCCGCAGGATGCTTGCGGCCGGAGAAATCTACAGGGAAGTGCCCTTTAATATGGAGATACCCTGCCGGGAGCTTTACCCGGATGCGGCGGAAGAGGCTGTGAAGGATGAGGCCATCCTGCTGCAGGGCGTGATAGACTGCTATTTCGAGGAACCGGACGGCATCGTGCTGCTGGACTACAAGACGGATTTCGTACCGGACGGGAGGACGGATATGATCAGGGAGCGGTACAAAGTCCAGATCGGCTGCTATGTGCGCGCTCTGGAGCTTTTGACCGGGAGGACGGTAAAAGAGAGGTTCATTTATTTATTCCGGAGCGGAGATATACTGGAGATGTAGCAGGGTCCGCGCCGCAATATTTAACAGGATAAATAAAAATCGGGAGGACATGACGGTCGATGATATGCTGCCGATCTGTCCTTTTTTTATAAAATTTTCCGCTTAATGTTGTAAGGCTCTGTTAGTTGATATATAATTTTGTTTTATATAAAACGGGATGGCAAAACATATCATTGGGACTATCCCGGCGGTACCGGAAAGGAAGCGGAATGAAGAAAACGATTGTGCTCCTCGGCAGCCCCAGAAGGAACGGAAACAGTGAAATACTGGCTGCTAAGGCCATGGAGGGGATCAAAGCGGCAGGAGGCCAGTGCGAGGCATTTTATCTGAACAAAATGAATATACGTCCCTGCCAGGCCTGTGAATACTGCCGCAGGAACAGCGATAAGCAGTGCGTGCTCAAGGACGACATGCAGCTGCTCTATCGGAAGCTGAAAGAGGCCGATTCCATGCTGCTGGCAAGCCCTATCTATATGTTTACCTTTTCCGCGCAGCTGAAGCTCTTCATGGACAGATGCTTCGCATGCTTTGACTCCCTTGTCGGAAAAAGGATAGGCATCGTCCTGACCTACGGCGATACGGACGAATATACTTCCGGGGCGATAAACGCCATAAACACTTTTAAGGACGAATACCGCTACTCGCATTCGGAGATTGTGGGCATCGTGCACGGAAGTGCCGACGCAAAAGGAGAGATCGCTTCAAATGCGAGGCTGCTCGAGCAGGCCTTAATACTGGGCAGGGAGCTGGTAGGAGGTCAAGCCGTAAGGGGACCGGAACCTGAGGGAAACAGGGTATAGAAAGGTACTTTATGAAGCTCGCAAAATACTACTCAAGATATATGGGACTTCCGCGCAGTATCTACATATTGTTTTTTGCCATAACGGTCAACAGGTTCGGAAATTTTGTGATTCCGTTCCTTTCGATGTACCTGACGAAAAATCTCAATTTCAATACAGATAAAACGGGATTTCTGGTGATGCTTGCCTCCCTCGCGGGGATTCCGGGGCTGTTTCTGGGCGGTCTGCTTGTCGACCGCATCGGTAGGAAACGCATCCTGGCGTCCTTTCAGTTCCTCTCCGCCTGCTGCTTCATCCCGTGCGCCCTCAACCCCGTTTCCTCCGCCGTGCCGTGGTTAATGATACTTTCGGTGTTTTTTGCGGAAACGGCGCAGGTGGCCCACGGCGCCATGGTGTCGGACCTCACCTGTAACGAGAACAGGAAGGAGGCCTATTCGCTGATCTATCTCGGGATCAACCTGGGCTTTTCAATCGGCCCTATACTGGCGGGCTTTTTGTTCAACAGCCATATCAGGCTGTTTTTCATAATCGATTCGATGACAACGCTTTTCTCAGTGCTGCTGATAGCGTTCTTCACTCATGAGACCCTTCCGGACAAAAAGACGATGGCCCTGATGGAAAACAGGCATGACTGTGACGAAAGGCAGGAGAAGGGAAGTATATTCGGAATCCTTTTAAAACGGCCTCTGCTTCCGGCCTTCCTGGTATTGAACCTTTTTTATTTTTTTGTATATTCCCAGCACACCTTCAGTATGCCGCTTTATCTGGATAAGCTGTTTGCGGGGGGCGGCTCTCAGGCATACGGTATTATGATGGTGGTCAATGCGGTTTTTGTCGTGCTTGCAACCACTTTAATGACCACGCTGACCCGCAGCAACAATGCGATCACAAATATTGCAATAGCGGGTCTTTTATATGCAGCCGGGTTCGGAATGCTTTTCTTTGTCAGCTCCTTCGGCATGTTTATAGTGTCGACGATAATATGGACGGCGGGAGAAATACTGTCCATGGTGAATATGAATGTGTATACGGCCCAGCATTCACCCATCTCGCACAGGGGCCGCTTCAATTCCGCAAGGCTCCTTTTCGGACGGGCCGGAATGGCGCTGGGTCCTTTTATAATGGGCATTGTTATAAAATCGTGGGGAATAAGGAGCGTTTGGCCGCTTGTGTTCCTTCTGGCCGTCTGCGGGTCGGCGGGGGCGTTTTTGATGAATCTGGCGGAAAGAAGGAGCTTGAACGGCGGTACGGCCGAACCCGCAGATATCGGCGGTTAATATATTTCAGGGATGGGACGTAAGGCGGGCATCAGCCTGTCGCACCGGCGTTTACGTCCCGCTGATACTCTATTCGGTTTTAAATATGTCTATGTTTTCTTTTAAGCGGGCAGCCAGCGCCTGGAGCTGCTCGGCCCTGGCGGTCATCTCTTCGGCGGTGGCAGTCTGCTCTTCGGTTGCCGCAGCCACCTCCTGGGAATGCGCCGCCGTCTCTTCTATGATGCCGGATATTTCATCAATGGCCTTGACAATATCCTCGGACAGGGCCAGGATGGCCTTGAAGGCCGTATGAATCTGCGTCACCTCGTTTTCGGTGCGTACGACCATGCCGACGATTTTTTCAAGGGCCTCGCCGCCGACCTTGATCTGCTCAACCTGAAGATTGACCATATTCATGCTGTTTTCCATATTACCGACCGTACCGGTGGTTTCTGCCTGAATACCCGAGATCAGATCCTTGATGCTTTTTGCCGCCTCGCGCGATTCTTCCGCCAGCTTGCGTATTTCCTCCGCCACGACGGAGAAGCCCTTGCCGCTCTCCCCGGCCCGAGCGGCTTCGATCGAAGCGTTCAGCGCCAGCAGGTTTGTCTGCGAGGCGATACCGGTGATAATGCCGACGATATTGCCGATTTCTCTGGAGCGGCTGTCCAGGTTCTGAATGGAGGCAGTCGCGGTCTCAACCGTCCGGCTGACATCGGAGAGATGGTCAATAGAAGCGAAAATGGAGTCTTTACCCGTCTCCGCTATTTTAGTAGACATCCGGGCGTTATCCACGGTAAGCCTCACAATATCGAAGCCCTTTTCGACCTCTTCCCTGTTTTTATTGATAAGGCCTATGACGGTTTCAACAAACTCGGTCTGTCTTGAGGCGCCCGCGGCGACTTCCCCGCTGGCTGCAGCTATTTGCTCGGCCGATCTTCCGGTCAGGCCCGCTGAAGCGGATATAAGGCCCGTACCTTCTGCCGTTGCCGCGGCAGATGACTTTATATCGCCGGCCAGCGCCCTTATTTTAACCACAAACGCCGAAAAAGCACGCGCCAGTTCTCCCAGCTCGTCCTTTTGCCTTAAGAGGCCTGACGGAATGTCATGGCTCAAATCAAATCTTTCCAGGAAGGCGGTATATTTTTTCAAAGCGGTAAGATGCCTTGTAAGGTTTACCGAGAAGAGGTATACGATTATTATTCCGGCAAGCAAAAATATCACCGAAACCCATAGATATGTGACCTTCAAATCCTCCAGGCCGGAGAGCATTTCCGATTTGTTGGCCTGAACGGCTATTGCCCAGTCCAGTCCTTCTATCGGCGAGAAGCCCAGGTACATTTTTTCGCCGTTGTACTCATATTCTCCAAAGCCGCTCTCACCGTTTACCATCCGCTTGCGCAGGTCCTCGTAATTCTTAAAGCCTGCGCTGTCCTGGGAGCTCTCTTCTCCGACCGACGCCGAGGAAACCGCATCGGCGCCGCTGTCGGGCTGCATAAGCTGCTTAAGAAGGTCAACGTCCGTGTGGGCGATCGTTTTACCGGCGCTGTTGACCAGAAAGGTGGTCCCCGTTTTGCCGATGGTTATATCACTGACGAAGCTGCTCAGCTCATAACCGTCCCGTACAGCCGCAAGGACGCCTGCGGTCTCGCCGTTTATCCTGACAGGGACCGCATACACTATGACTATCGTATCATTTTCCTCATCCATTGTCGGGTCCGACAGAGCCCTGCCGCCCTCAAGGGCCTTTTTGAAATAGTCCTTATCCTTGAGAACAGCACTCTTTCCATCGTTATAGACTGCATTGCCCTCGGTATCTATAAACGCCATTCCCAGATCGCCCATCCGGTCCGATTCCCTTTGCAGTAAGGCTTTTATCTTCGTCATGTCGCCGTTGTATTCCTTCAGAGCCGCAATTGTTTCCGATGCAGCCACGGCCTCGAGGGAGTTGAAGTGGGTGGAGACTTTCGTCCCGATTGTCTTTGACGCTTCGACCGCCAGCTTCGTAAGCATCTCCTGAGTGTTTTCGCTCAACGAAACCGACGCATTGTAGTACGATATGCTCCCCAGACCTGCGCATACGATGATCAGGATGCTGCTCATGAGCACCGCGGTTTTTATTTTAAGGCTTTTTGCAAACATAGCACTACTCCTTCTTTATGTAAATATATTCGTTCACTGCAAATCGTTGCCCGTGTAACCCGGGAATCCGCCGCTAGCATACCGTACGGGATTTTTCACGTGAATACGCCCATAGAATTCCCGCTATCTCTATATTCTTTAATTCTATCATTCCGAAGAACGCAAATAAAGCGAAAAAACGTAAAAATATAGCGGCAGCAGCATGAGGGGCAGGACGTTTGAAAATATCGACGGGAATTTCAAATATCAACGATTTTTCTATTATATAACAAGGGTACTGTTTAAAATGATATAATGGATTTGAACAGAGGCCGCGCAATATAAAATTTCTCAAGGTGATGATATGAAAAAGCTTTTGAAATTCGGGGAGATCGACATAAATAATCTGGCAGCCGGATTATTCTGGTCCGGCATTGTCCCGATCGCCATATTTACATATATTTTCGTTAAACAAGTCTTTGCGGCTGCGCCTGCCTTCAGCAGGATAATACGGCAATCATACGGGGAATACAACACTGCGGATTTATACCTGCCGCTGCAGAACCATCCGCTGCAGGGAGCGGTTACAGGTCTTGTCCTGTTTGCAGCGTGCGCGGTCATATGGAAGCTTGCCTGTGAAATCATATTAATCATATTGAAATATCTGAAAAGCAATACAAAAGCTGACTAAAATTTTACACTGCCGGTCTGCGCCTGTTTTATATGTTTTATATTTTTTGCAGGAATTCCTTCAAAAAATATTGACAAAATGGAAAGGATATGTAAAAATACTTCAAAACAGATGCAGGCATCCGATGAAGACGATCACACTGCCTGCGGCAAATAAATCTACGTGAGTTTGTTTAAGAGGCAGTGAACTTGAGCAGCAAAGGGGCGGATAGCCCTACACGCGGAAAAGGGAAAAATGGAGAGGCTCCTCTGCAGATGAAGCCATACATAAGGGGAGGGCCGCCTGCATGAGACCCCGCGGAGTCACGGAACTGTGATTCTGCGGGGTTTTCTGCATATAAATTAAAATAAAGCTTCGAGTACGGGAGGGGATTGCATGAATAGCGTCGAGGAATACTACAC
>JAEZJL010000383.1 GCA_023415815.1 Bacillota bacterium
AATTTGTGTTGCAGTGCGAATAGAACCGCGGACTTCAAGATTTTGCATATCCATGGTATAATATTCTAAATGCAGCAAATGAAAGAGGGGCCGGTAATGGGGAAATCACACAGGGCCGCAAGCATTATTCTGAAAGTGACTTTTATTATGTATACCGTATTCCTGCTCTGCCTGGTCTTCTTCAGATTACCGGCTTTTCAAGGGATATCCGCGGCTGAACGTCCGGTCAACCTGATCCCCTTTAAAACTATCGTCGCCTATCTTTCGGGAGATTTCAGCGGCTCAGGAGCACTGCCGGTCCGGAACGTTCTTGGGAACATCGCGATGTTTATTCCATTGGGAATATATCTTCGAATATTTCACAAGTACAAAAGCCTGGGCACCAATTTTCTCCCGCTGCTTCTATCGGCTGCCGCAATTGAGGCGTCCCAGTTTATATTCGGCATCGGCTCGTTTGACATCGACGATGTCATACTCAACTGTACCGGCGGATTGATCGGTATTTTGGGGTACAGGGCCATACTATGGCTCACGGGAGACGAATACAAATCGCGCTCGATCATCGCCGTGGTTTCGGCGCTTGTAGGTTTGCCGGTATTTATCGTTATGGCCGCCGTAATCCTATATAATTGGTAACGCGGCAATAACGGTTCCCCGTGACGCTCCCTCAAGCCCATGTCTCCGGTTTCAGGAGCGTTTCATGAGACGGTTGATTTTTTCAGAGCTCGCCAGCATGATGAGGATAAACGCCATAATAAAAAGCGGGAAGATGCCGATCGTGGTCCTTGCCACCACCAATCCCAGTATCGGCGGCAGGAATGTGCCTCCCGCATACGCGGAGGCCATCTGAAAGCCGATGATCGTCTGGGAATTTATCTTCCCGAAACGCACGGGAGTTTCGTGCACCATGCACGGGAATATCGGCGCGCACCCCAGCCCTACAAGGATAAACCCTGCAAGTGAGAAAAACGCAGGCAGAGGCAGCAGCAGGAGCAGGCCTCCGGCCAGGGATATGAGCTGCCCGGCGCGGATCAGGACGCGGTTGCTGACCTTCAGGGTTATAAACCCGGTTATCAGCCTGCCTGCCATGATCCCGGCGTAATATGTGGATACCCACTGCGCCGCCGTCGCTACAGGCAGACTGCGGATATTCACGAGGAAGCTGCTGCCCCACAGGCCCATGGTCGATTCCACGCCGCAGTAAAACAGAAAGGAGAGGAGCGCAAGCCTGACGCCTTTTATTTTGGAAGGCCTCACCTTTTCCGGAGCTTCGCCGGACGATATAGGCTCGGGCTCGGTTGATACCATTTCCGGAGCATTGTCTCCCTCGCCTCTCCTTTCCGCCATCCGCTTCCAGAGGGGAAGGGTGATAAGCAGCAGCACAACCAACACGAACTGTATGCCCGAAACGGCAAGATATCCGTTTCTCCAGGAATTCTGCGACCCGATGAAGCCGGACATGATCAGGGGGCCGACGGTGGCTCCCACTCCCCAGAAGCAGTGCAGCCAGCTCATGTGATGCGCTTTGTAGTGCATTGCCACATAGTTGTTCAGGCCCGCGTCCACCGACCCGGCTCCGAGGCCGAGCGGCACAGCAAGAAAGAGAAGCCAGACGAAGGACGGGGCGAATGAAAAACCAAGCAGCGAGCAGGCGGTCATCAGGCAGCTTATGAACGTCACATTGCCGGTGCCTATCCGTTTGACGATGAAGCCGCTTGCAAGGCTGGAGAGGATCATGCCCCCCGCCAGGAACATCGAAATCAGGCCGGCGGCCTCAAGCGGCATTCCGTATTCCAGCCGCATCAGCGGCCATGCCACTCCCAGCAGCGAATCGGGAAGGCCCAGACTGATGAAAGCCAGATAGATGATAATTAAAAAGAATGTAGCCATATGCTTCCTCCATGTTGTGAATTGCGTATCCGGGTGCAAAGTCTGTTTACCGATGTTATCCGAGGCGATTCCATGCCCCGGCGGCAGTCACCGCTTGTCGGCGTGCAGCTGGCGGTATTCCTGGGCGGTAACGCCGTGAATTTTCTTGAACATCCGGCAGAAATTCCCGAGATCGTTATAGCCGGATTTGACACATACCTCCTTGACGGACAGCCTTGTCGTCGCCAGGAGCTTTCTGGCCTCCAGAAGCCTTCTGCCCTGCAGATACTGGTACGGCGTCTGGCCGATGAGCTCCCTGAAAACCGTATGGAGGTGGGGGACGCTCAGGTCCGCAATAGCGGCGAGCTTTTCGATGCTCACCTCCTGGCTGAAGTGACTGTCTATCCAGCCGGTGACCCTGTGGATCTCGCCGTGCCTTTTATTCTGGTCCGGGCGCTCGTTTCCGGCGGTTTTGAACTGCCAGTAGAGCTGGCCGAAGACGTAATAGGACAGCTTGGCGGCGTCTCTGGCCTCGCTGTGGTATTCGGTCAGCACGTTGTCGATGAAGACCTGCAGGGATATCCTGTCGGGCCACTGGCACACGCCGTGCACCCCGTCCTTCCCGCTGTACTCGATAACGATGACGATGCATTCGTAAGGGTTCTCGAAATCGTTGATATGTATGGTCTCCTCCCCCGGATTGTGCCAGAGGATGGTGCCGGGGACAGCCTCCGCGACCCTGCTCCGGTATTCGTAAAAGCCTCTCCCCGCGGTGATTATCTCGATCTCCTGCTGGCCCTCGGGGATGACCCTGGGAGAGGGGCTGGTACCGTACGGCGCTTTATAATACCATACGCTTGTAACCTGTGGCACTTCAAACATATAATCACCCAATAAATAATACTTTATGACAATTTACATCGCCACATATCAGTAATATTATAATAGTAATAATATTATTTAACAAGAGGTGCTGCGATGAAATTTTTTAAGGAAGCGGAAAAAATTCTTGCATCAATGACCCTGGCCGAAAAAATAGGCCAGATGAACCTGGTCACCATCACCGCAAAAAATCTCCCTGAAATGCTTGAACAGGCAGCCCAAGGTAAATTCGGCGCATACCTGACGTATGAGGACAGCTCGTCCGACCCGGAAATCTACAAGAAGCTCATGGACGCCAGCAAGAGCAGCCGTACGGGCATCCCCGTCCTTTTCGGAAAGGACGTCATCCACGGTCACTGGACGGTCTTCCCCATAGGACTCGGAATGGCCGCGGGCTTCAATCCCTCACTGGTCGAAGAGGCATACCGCATAGCGGCGAAGGAGGCGAGCTCCGAGGGCATTAACTGGTCCTTCACTCCCATGATAGATATCGCCAGGGACCCGCGGTGGGGGCGTATCGCAGAGGGCTTCGGCGAAGACCCGTACCTGACTGCAAGGATGGCTGAAGCCGCCGTATGGGGGCTCCAGGGAAGGAAACCGGAGGAGCTGGCAAACGAGGACAGGATTCTCGCCTGCCCCAAGCATTTCATCGGCTACGGAGCTGCGGAGGGCGGCAGGGACGCCAACACGGTGGAAATATCGGCAAGTACGCTCATGAACATATATTTTCCGCCCTACCTCGCGGCCTTCAAGGCGGGCGCGGGCAGCGTGATGTCGGGCTATCACGATTTGAACGGGGAGCCTGTTTCGGCAAGCCGTTATTTGCTGGAGACCCTTATAAAGAAAATCGGCGGCCTTGACGGCTTCATCGTAAGCGATTACGGCACCACAAGCCAGCTGTGCAAGTACAGGTTTGCAGAGGATGAAAAACACGCGACAGGCCTGGCGGCAAACTCCGGGCTTGATATGGACATGTGCTCCTACTGCTTCCCGGAGCATCTCGAGTCACTCGTAAAAGAAGGCGTTGTCCCCGAAGAGAGGATAAACGACGCGGTGCTGCGCATATTGGCAGCAAAGCTCAGGCTCAATCTGTGGGAGCGCTCGGGAGCGCTGAAGGTGGACAAAAAAAAGTACGCCGTACCTGCGGAATATTTTGACCTGGCTGTCGAGTCGGCCCGCAATTCCTCCATACTCCTGGCCAACAGGGACGGCGCTCTCCCTCTCTCAAAGGATATCGGCAAGCTTTACGTGACAGGCCCGTTCGCAAACGCTAAAAAGGAGCTCTTCGGCACATGGTGCCTCGACGGTCTGGAGGCGTTTACGCCGTCTGTGCTCGAATGCCTGAAAACCAAGCTGGCGGACGTGGAAATCAAGCATGAGGACGCCCTGTTCACAGACCGGGCGGTTAAGAATGCCGAATTTATCGAAACCGTGGTTTATCTGGGCGGAGAAAGCCCCGAACGCTCGGGGGAGAGGAACAACATCTCGGAATTGAAGCTACCCCAGGGCCAGGAGGAGCAAATCCTCTCCCTGAGCCGTCAGGGCAAAAAGGTGATACTGGTGGTTGTCGCGGGCAGGCCGTTGAGCCTTGCAAACATACTTCCTCACGTATCGGCTGTGCTTTATGTATTCCACCCGGGCACCGGCGGAGGAGAGGCCGTTGCGAGAATCCTGACGGGAGAGGCCGAGCCCGGCGGACGCCTGCCGGTCACGATCCCCTGGTCGGAGGGCCAGATTCCGCTTTACTACAACAGCATCCAGACAAGGGACAACAGGCCCGAGCATCTGAGATACATCGATTTGACCGAGAAGCCCCTTTTCAGCTTCGGCTATGGACTGACTTACACCTCGTTCAAGCTTTCCGGCATGGAGCTTGACAGGGCAGCGGCGCGCAGGGGCGAGGCCGTCAAGGCTTCCGTCCTGATCGAGAATACGGGGGCAAGAGCCGGGGAGGCCGTTGTCCAGTGCTATATCCAGGACTGCGTCTCATCCGTTCTTAGACCCGTGAAGGAGCTGAAGGGCTTCAAGAGGATGCGCATAAACCCAGGTGCGGCCGAGAGGGTGGAATTCTCCCTGGGACCCGACGAGCTTGGCTGCTTCGGACCCTCGGGCGATTGGACCGTGGAGCCGGGACGTTTCAAGGTGTTCATCGGCACAGACTCCCAGGATACGCTCGAAGCCGGGTTTGAGCTTTTAGCATAGGGATTTGTACGCAGCAGTTTAAGATAAGCTCTGGTATGGATAAGACGGATAGGGGTACCCCAGCCCCTGTCCGTTTTTTCCGTTAAGCGCGCCAATCAGAATAAGACTGCAAAATTCAGAAAAAAATCTCACTATACAGGCGAAGCCTTATCAAATACAATAGCATCGAAGCAAAGCGTACGATTTGCACAAACCGAATAGGAGGAAAGTATTATGAGAAAAGCATTACGTGCTGTTTCCGCCGTTTTATGCTTGCTATTGCTTGCCGGTATTTTCGGCGCGTGCTCTTCAGGCGGCGCAGGCGATAAGGCGGCAGACGGCGGCGCGGTTTCTTCCGTGCAAAAACAGGAGGGTGACAGCGCAAATCCAGGCAATGCCGAGCCGTACACGCTTAAGTTTTTATCCCATTGGGCCAAGGATGATCAGACGACCGAGGGCTATATATTCTCCCTGCTCCTGGACGAGTATATCAAGGCAAACCCGGGCTTCGATTACGAATATGAAACCGTCGAGCAGTTCGACGTGCCGACAAAGATTTCGATCCTGGTCGCCTCCAACGACGTGCCCGACATATTCTCCTATGAAGACGGCGGGGCGCTGGACTCCATCGTAAATCTGAAAGCCATCATCAATATGGACAAGGACCTCCCGAAGCTTGGAATCACCCTTGATAAGCTTTGCACTCCCGGGGCCATCAATGCAAAGAGGATACTGAGCAATTTTGACGATATCTATTCCCTTCCTGAAAACATGGTCATGGAGGGAGTCTGGTACAACAAAACGATCTTTGAGAAAAACGGTCTGAGCGTGCCCAAAACGTGGGGAGAGCTGGAGACACTGTGCGACAGCCTGCTGAAGGCCGGCATCCTGCCCTTTGCCCTGGGCGGGCAGGCGAAATGGCCTATAACGCGCTGGATCATGCTCTATGCCAACCGCCTTGAAGGCTCTTCATGCCATCTTGACGCATCCAGGCTGGAAAACGGAAGCAAATTCACCGACGACGTATTTGTCAAGGCGGCTGCAAAAACGCAGGAGATGTTTAAAAAGGGCTATTTCGGAAAGGGCTATAATTCCCTTGATTACCAGACGTCCGTCACAATGTTCCTGTCGGGCGAATCGGCCATGATATACAACGGCTCATGGTTTGCCTCCAGCCTGATGAGCAAGGAGGAAAACAAGGTGGGCGAGGAAAATATCGGCTACTTCCAGGTACCCGGCATCGAGGGCAGCAGGATATCGCTGGAAGACGCCCTGAAAATCGACGACCTGTCCACGAATATGGCGATCTGCTTCGGCAAGACGAAATTCGACGAGGGTACGAACAATGAGTGCCTGAAATACATACTTTCAAAGCTCGGCAAGATGCAGTGGGAATACGGCAAATTCTCGCCGTTTATCTCCGAGCCTCCAAAGGATTTTTCGCCCATCCAGCAGATTGTCATGGACGAGCTCAATTACGCCGACTCCCCCTGTCTGTGGTTTGAGGCGAAGATGGACACCTCCGCGTCCAACGTGGCGCTGGAAAACGGGCAGCTGCTTGCGGAGGGCAATATGACTCCCGAACAGTACTGCGCCTTGCTGACGGACGCCATCAACGTATCCATGGCTAAAAAATAAGAGAAAGCAGCGACATACCTGCGGTAAGGGACGGGAGCGGCTGTACGCCCCGTCCATGCCGCGGGAACATCAGGGAAGGGAGGATTTATCATCGTGGATAGGGTGCTGAAGAGCAAAACGGCTGTTGCGGTTTTTATGCTGCCTGCGTTTCTGGCATATACGGTTATAATATTTTATCCCATGTGTAAATCCATCTATTTTACTTTTTTCGAAGGTACGCCGTATGTTTCATTTGAATTCGTCGGCTTCCGGAACTATCTGAAGCTTCTGGGCGACCGGGAGTTTATAAACAGCTTTGTCATAACGATGAAATACTTTATAGCCGTTGCGGGCGGATGGGTCGTACTGGGCCTGATAGCCGCCCTGCTGTTTACATACGGGATGAAGCGCTTTGTCAATCTTGCCCGGACGATCATCTACCTGCCGGTCGTTATTCCGGGCGTGGCCGCCGCCGCAATGTTTTCAAAGATATTTGAAATAGAGCCGCATTACGGGCTGTTCAACAGCCTGCTGTCCGCCGTGGGCCTGGAATCGCTTGTCAAAGCCTGGACCGGCCTGTCTTCGACGGCGATATGGACCATTTGCGCAGCGGATATGTGGAGGGGCCTGGGCTATTACGCAATCATTTATTACGCCGGTCTTATAAGCGTACCCCGGGAGCTTGAAGAAGCTGCGAAAATTGACGGCGCAGGCATTTTGCAGACGATATGGCGCGTCGTGCTGCCCATCCTGCGTCCGGTGACGATCATGAGCGCGGTGCTGGCCATAAACAATGCTCTCAGGGTATATGACATGCCTGTGATTCTCACGCACGGAGGGCCGGGGCAGGCCACGCAGACGCTTTCGCTTTATATGTATAAAGTGGCCTTTACAAGGTGGGAATATGGCTATGGCAGCACAATAGCCGTTGTAATGCTGATCATGATACTTCTGGCTACCCAGGCGGTTGCGGCTCTGGATAAAAAGGAGGGCTGAGGAAACCTATGAAGCACTTTTTCAAAAAGCTAATTATGCTTGCACTGAAAATACTGGTTGTCCTGTTTCTCACAATTGAGCTTTATCCCGTCGTATGGCTCTTCCTTTCCTCCTTCAAAGCGGAGCCGGAATTTATAAAGCCCATGTATGCGCTGCCGGAGGGCGTCCATTTTCAAAATTACACCGATGCCTTCAGGCTTTCAAATCTGGGAGTGCTGTTCAGAAACACGGTTTTCGTCACCGTTTCCTCCATCGCCATATCGCTTGTTTTAAGCGCAATGGCCGCCTTTGCACTGATCAAAATGAAGTGGAGGCTATCCGGTGCAGCCGCGGTATACCTGCGCCTGGGTATGTTCATACCGGCCTTCGTCATGCTGCTGCCCCAGTTTCTCATGTTCAAATCCTTGAACCTGCTGAATACGCTTTACGTGCTGATTATCATCTTCGGCAGCGGCGTCGCGATGCCTATCTACATGCTGATGGGCTTCTACAGGTATGTTCCGGATGAGATAATGGAGGCGTCGGTCATCGATGGGTGCGGCATTTACAGGTGCTTCTTCCACATTGCGGCGCCCATGACGCTCAACGGCTATGTAACGGTCATAATGCTGACATTTTTCGGGGTGTGGAACGACCTACTGATCTCCCAGACCTTTGTCTCATCCCAGTCCATGAAAATGCTGCAGGTCGGGCTTGCATCCTTTGTGGGAGAGCGCAGCAAAAGGGAATGGGGACCGACCTTTGCGTCCATCTGCATTGCTATGCTGCCGACGCTGCTGCTGTATGTCACGCTGAATAAAAACATCATCCAGGGCCTGTCCGCCGGAGCGATAAAGGGGTAGGCTTGTGACTTTGCCTCCGGGTTGTTATAATGAGTTTTGGAGGTCTTGGATACATGAAATGGCTCGGTAAAATCCTTGGCTGGGGTAAAATCAAGAATAAATTCCTGCTGGTCACCATGACCATCGGAATAATCCCTTTGCTTGCGCTGGGCTGCGTATCCTTTCTCATCTCCACCGACAATATTATAAAAAGCTACACGGAGGTTGCATCAAGCAATCTATACATAGCAAACAGCATCGTTAATATCCTGTCCAAGGATATTGAAGCCCTGTCCCGCAGGCTCCTTGCCAGCAGCGTGGTCGCTCAGGCCATGCAGGACGGGCGGGAATTCCCGGATGGCAGCACCTATCTGGACGCAAAGGCAACCCGGCAGCTGAATGCCGAAATAAAGGCGTCTCTGCCCGACGGCAGCCTTATTTCAACCGTATACCTCTTCGGAAACCGGGGCTTCAAGTACGGCTACAACGCCGTCAGCAAGGGCGATATCATCCCGTACCCGCTGATAAGCTTTTCCGATTTCGAAAGCAGCGGATGGTACCGGCAGACGGTGGAGGCCAACGGAGGCGAAAGCTATTTCCTGTACAATGTTTTAGGTACTTACGGGACGCAGTTTGCGGCTTCTCCTTATGTCTCCGTTACGAAGCAGCTCAAGGATCTCAAAACAGGCGAGGCCTACGGTGTTCTGATAATCAATCTGTATAAAAAGTATTACGATACCGTTTACCCCCAGGTCATCCGTAAAAAGAACGCTTCTTACCTGCTGGCCGACGGCAGGGGCGGAAAACCGGAATACATAAGCTTTTCGGATACTATGCCAGATACGATGGCGAGTGCCGTTTCATCATACCTGGACGGAGAAACTGAAAACGGCAGCTATCTCATTCTGAGCTATAAAAACCGGAAAACCGGATGGAACCTGATACACGTCATCAAGAAGTCGGAGGTAATCGCTGACAATCTCGCTATCCCTATAGTAACCTTGATTGCCGCTATGGCGCTGATTGCCGTTTCCGCCGCGCTGTCGTTCATTTCCGCGCACGCCATCACGCAGCCGCTGGAGAAGCTGAGCGCCGCGATTACCGAGATGGAGCAGAGCGGTCACACGACTATAGAAAGCTTCGGAGACGACGACGTCGGCGTCATTGGGAACAGGTTCAAGAGGATGGCGGAGCAGAAGGAGGAGCTCAACGGAAGGATTATCAAACTCTCGGTGCTCGAAAAGGAGGCGGAGCTGAATAACCTCCAGTCCCAGATCAACCCCCATTTTCTTTACAACACGCTGGCGTCGATGTACTGGCTGTCCAAATTCGGCAAGCAGGAGGACGTAGCGCAGATGGCCATAGCGCTTTCCGACATATTCAAGTTTGCCCTGAACAAGGGCAAAAATACGGTTACGGTCGACATGGAGCTCCAGTATATCGAGCGCTATATCAAAATACAGAACCTGCGCTACGGGAACCGTATCAATGTCACATGGGATATTGATGCACAGATGCGCGATAAAACGATACTAAAGCTGATTTTGCAGCCGCTGGTGGAAAACGCCATTTATCACGGCCTGGAGCTTAAGGTGGGCGAGTGGAGGCTTTCGATTACGGGGCGCCTGCTTGAGGACGGCATGTACTTCGTCATAGAGGATAACGGCGTGGGCATGGACGCCGGGCATGCGGTCGCCCACGGCTTTGGAATAAATAATGTGTCTGAGAGGATCCGCCTGAAATACGGCGAGGGCTACGGATGTGCCTTTGAGAGCGGGATAGGGAAGGGCACCAGAGTGACGGTATGCGTACCCTGCGAGGAAGAAGGAGAGAGCTGATGCAGAAGGTTATCATTGTAGATGATGAATATCTCGCGGTAGAAGGGCTGAGGCAGCTTGTGGACTGGAGCTCGTACGGCATGGAGGTGAGCGGCGTGGCTTACGACGGTCTGTCCGGACTCGAGCTGATCAAGCTTCAGCAGCCCGGCATCGTGCTTGTGGACATCCGGATGCCGGGCATGAACGGGCTTGATCTGATCAAGGCCGCGAAGACGGCCGTCCCGAACGTGATATTTGTCATCGTCAGCGGCTACAATGATTTTGAGTACGTCCGCATGGCGCTTCGCCTGGGCGTGGCCGACTATGTTGAAAAGCCGGTGACCATTGAGAAGATACAGGGGATCATGGCAAATATAAGCGGCATCATCAAGGCGCGGAGCGAATTTGATTCCATGCAGGACCCGTATGACGGCAAGCGCAGCGAGCTTTTGCGCGAGGCCCTGGGAAATCTCATCGCCCTGCCTGCTATCTCGGAGCACGACCTGATCAGCCTTCAAAATAAATACGGAATAAATCTCCAGGGCATGCGGAACCTTGCAATCTGCGCGGTGCGGTTTGCCGCCGTCGAGGCCCTGGACGAGTTGAAAAAACTGCTGGACGAACAGATGCCGGAGCAAAAGGCAGGCTTTTCGGAGTACTGCATTGACAAGCAGTATCTTATCATATTCCATTCGCAGGAAAACCGGTATGAAAGCTCTGAATTCAAGCATGTAATGTACGGCATATGCCGCAGTCTGATTGAGCGGGGATATTACTGCCGGATGGGCATGGGAAGCTGCTATAGCGGCCTTTGCGATATCGGCCAGGCATTGAGGGACGCGCGGAAGGCTATAGAGTATGCGGAATTTTTTGACGAGGACTTTCTATCGATCGGCGACGTTGAATATAATCTGACGCTTCCGGCCTGTCTGCTTGACGATGAAAATAGCATTGTTTTCAACCTGCGCTCGGGGCGGTACGAGGATGTGCTGCGGCAGGTGAAAGGAGCGGTGAATCTCCTTATAGACAGCAATCTGTCGCTGGATCTGTTCTGTCATGAGTGCCTGGAGCTTGTATACCTCGGGCTGAGGGTCTGCAGGGAATCGGGCGCGGAGTATTCCCGCGGGCAGGAAAGATTCCTGCCGCATGTCGATATCAACCGTTACACAAAGGCCGCTGAGATCGGGGAATGGGTCGTTTCGGTATTCAAGGGCATGCTAGGGTGGCTGGAGGAATACAAGAACACAACCGGGGATAAAAACATCCTCAAAGCCAGAGAGTATATAGACAGCCACTATCAGGAGGAAATCACCCTTGGGCTGCTCTCGGATATCTGCGGCATGTATCCGACCTACCTGAGCGTCGTCTTCAAGCAGAAATTCGGACAGACTTATGTGAAGTATCTCAACCAGGTGCGCATGGAGCATGCAAAAGCCCTGCTGCAATCAAACCCTAAAATTAAAGATATCTATGAAAAGGTCGGCTTTACCAGCTACCGGTATTTCTGCGATAAATTCAAGAGCTACTACGGGTATACGCCCGGCCGGTACCGCAATCAGCTTTGATAAAGACCGTACCGTCTGCTTTTACAATTATAATTAAATACGAAGGGAAGAATTGTCTATGGATATTATGCTGTCGGATCAATGGCAGGTTATGCAGGATATTTATGACCTTGGCGAGGAATATGAACTGTATCTGGATAAAATCGACCCGTGCATCTTGCACAGCCAGTACCCCGGCGGCTGCGCCATGCAGCCCGACGAATGGAGGGAGCTGCCCCTGCTGGGCCATCTTCAGACCGTCCTGTCCGAAGACCCGCTTTTCGGGCCGGAAATCCGGACCTATAACCATGCGCCCTGGTGGTACCGCCGCTCCTTTGAGCTTGCGCAGGACAAATTGAAAATGGGCGCGGTTTTGAAATTCAAGGGCGTGGATTACTTTTGCAGGGTGTGGCTGAACGGAGTCTTTCTGGGAGAGCATGAAGGGCATTCCATACCGTTCGAATTTGAGGTCGGAGAGATACTGAAGGAGCAAAACACGCTCATGGTAAAGGTCTGGTCGCCTCTCACCTTTGAAAAGAGCGGGGGAAGGGATGACCCCAGGTTTCTGTATGTGGTGCGCGATATGCTGAAGGGTACGCACGAGCATGGGGACGGCCTTCTCCATAGGGACAGCAACCCTGTGGGCATATGGCGCGATGTGAAAATCAGCTTCTATGATGAACTGAGAATAGCAGGACGCCCACAGATAAACAGCATGGTAGGGGAAACGGGAACGGCAGAGGTTTCGGTGGACGCGGTAGTATATAACAGCGGCTCCGATACGGATGCTGTCATAAGGCTTGACGTTTTCGATGAGAAGACAGGCCGGCGAAGGAGCTCGGTTTCCCGTGAGCAGCCCTTAAAGCACGGAAATAATGAGGTGCGGTTGGCCTGCACCGTGGAAAATCCACGCCTCTGGAACACCTGGGACAGGGGCGGCGCATACCTGTACTCGGCCGTAATCAGGGTAGAGGGCGAACAGACCTGCACATCCCGTCAGAGATTCGGGATCCGCAGCGTAAAAATGGAGCGGACGGAGGAAACCACCACATACTATTTGAATGGCAAACGGCTATATATCCGCGGGACCTCGTATTACCCCGAGATATATCTTTCAAACATGCACGAAGGCCGCTACCGCCGCGATATGGAGGCGGTTATCCGCTCAGGCTGCAACATGGTGCGCGTCCATGTGCACCAGGATAAGCCGGAGCTTTATGAAATCTGCGACGAGCTCGGTCTTGCGGTCATGCAGGATACCGATTTTAACTGGGTGCACCCGGCCATGGAGGAATGGACCGGGCGGGCTCTGAAAATATTTGAAGCCCAGATCCGCGACCTGTATAATCATCCGTCCATTTTAACCTGGGTCTGCCTGAACGAGCCGATCAGCCCCGGCCAGCCCGACATGGGCTGCTCCGACCCCGACAGCTTTTTTGTGTACACAAGGCCGGGGCCGCAGATGTATGAGCTGGTTTCCCGGCTGGACCCGAACAGGACGGCGATCCGCGCCTCCTTCTGCGAAAACGATCCCCTGAGCGGCGATTCCCACAACTACCACGGCTCTATCTATGGGCCGGAGGAAACTTACCTGGCGGTGGACGGTACGACGGAGAAATTCAATACGGAATTCGGCTTCGACGCCCCTCCGTCAAAGGAAAGCCTCTGGCGCGAAAGACGCATATTCAGACGCCTGGGGCGCGCGGTCGGGGATATCGGGGAAATACAGCGCTACCAGTACCGCTATCTCAAATACCTGATCGAGCATTACCGCCTGTGCAAATACTCGCCTACGTCCGGCCACATGCAGTTTATGTTCATCGACTGCTCGCCGAACTCCTTTTACGGCGTATACGATTGGACGGGCGAACAGAAGCCCGGTCTGGCGGCGTTCTATGAGAGCAACCAGCCTATGGGCGTGTTTTACAAATACAGGGGCGAAAGTCAGGGGATATGGCTTGTGAATGATTTTGCCGCGGAATTCTCCGGCTGCACGTTGAATTGGAGCGTTACGGACGAGGAGCGCAATGAAATTGCCTCGGGAAGCCGTAACGTTGATATCGCTGCGGACAGCATTACCAGGGTTTGCAGCCTTGAATTCGATATGAGCATGGAGCATAAATACACCGTCCGCCTGTCCGTAGACGACGCATCGGGAAAAACAATCGCGTGGAACAAGTATGAAGATCCCTTTCACCATCCGGCTCACCCCGAAGGACACCCGTACAATTTCAGCCATCAATACGGACTCCGGCTATACAGACAGTAATTGGCGGTGTACTTCAATGCGCAATGCCCGCTCCGCGGGAGGAACCGGTCAAAAAAATACGGCTTATATGCGTAAAGGCGGATAGGGGCAGCAGGTCTCCTTCCGTCTTTTTCATATCGTTACAGGGCAAATATGTATCAATTGTTTTCTGAAATCAGGTTATCCATATTGCCTATGAAATAATTCAGGAGGTTGTCCACGCGGGATTGCCTTGACCTCTCCTCGCGCTTCAGTATTGCGTATTCGACATAGGGAAGCTGAGGCTCCGTCTGGATTATACGCAGCTTTCCGGATTTCAGCTCGTCTTTCAGGGTTATTGACGATAAAAGAGCGTAAAATTTGGGGTTTTCAAGAAGCACCCTCTTTGCCGATTCGGAATGGTCCAGCTCCATGCTGCTTTTTATAGGCAGCGATAATTTATCGAAGAAGGTTTTTAATACTTTTCTTACTACCGAATTCAGCGGCGGGGTCAGCAGCGACAGGTCGTTGATTGAGCTTAAAGGCAGCTTTTGGGTGGTACTGAGATTGTCGCTTGAGGTTACAAGTACGATTTGAGTCTTAAATGAATAAACAATATTCTTGAACGAAACGTTTTCAAATACGGGAATCAGGCATATATCGTACGCCTGGTTTTTGGCCAGGTTCAGCAAATGGTAGTAGTTTGTCTCCACGGATAATTGTATTTTAATTGCCGGATTGAATCTGTTGTAGTTGGATAACAATCTGGGCAGCAGGTAGGTCCCCACCGGAGAATTGGTCACTATTTTAATATCCGCATTTTTATTCCCCTGTATTTTGGAAACCTCCAGGATCCTGCCGTATTCTTTTAAAATCCGCTGTACGGATTCATATACCACATAGCCGGCTTCGGTCAGAACGATTTCGTTAGCGGTACAGCTTTGCTGGCGGTTAATCAAATTCAGTCCCAGGGATTTTTCGAAAGATTTGAATTGGGCGCTTATCGACGGCTCGCTCAGGAGCAGATCTTCTCCGGCGGACGAGAAGCTCCGCATTTCCACTATTTTTTGAAATATCAGCATTTGATGTAAAGTCATAACTTTTCGTTCTCCCCCTGAAAGGTAAACTTAATTATATCCGCCTTCGGATCAGGCTTTGCATCTATAAAATACCGGACTTTTTACATATTTCAAAAATAATGTTCTTTATAAATGAGTAAACGTCATGTTCTTTAAGCTTTACGGCAGAAAGGGAGTTGACGTCAAGCTCCATCAGATCCAGGCCCACCAGGTTGCAATTCCCCAATTCAAGCCAGTCCAATATTTTGAACAGCCTTGAAGGCGCCATTCCCCTGTCGCCGCCGTAGCGGGCGGCCGAGCCGATTTTTCCCCTTAATACGTCGATATCTATGGAAAGATATACGTCCCTGCCAGATAATTTTCCCGCAATATCGGGCATATCGTCTCTCACGGAGGCTCTGTCCAGAGAGTACAGGGATTTGATTGCCACACCCTGCTTTTCCAGCCAGGCATATTCCTCAAGATACCGGGATATCCTTTCGTCTTCAATATCCCGCAGCATCGGAGACGGGCTGTCCTGAACGCCCAGTACCATCAGGTTGCGGCCCTGCAGAACGCCGTCCTTGAGAAGGTAGCTAAGAAAGGAGCCCGTATCGTAATTGCCGGTAAAAGTATCTTCATAATATTCGTAGGACACCGCCGGACCGCCGTCGCATTCCGAATGCTCGCGCATATAGCCGACCATGTCGTTTCTGATATAAGGCGGTATGGCGTCCAGATGCTTGTCAAAGACGACAACCTGCAAATCGGGATATCGGCGTGCCAATGACTTAATTACTCCGCCGGTCAGGCAGTGGTCGACGCCTATGCTGACAGGAAGCTCGTCCGCTTCCGCATTCGAGGCGACATACTCGCCGAAGCCTGCGGTATATTCAAGGCACCCGCCTTCGTTGATATATTTGCGGAACATCTCCGGATAAAGCTCCTGGCCGAAATCCGGAGAGGATGACAGCCATGCGGGGCATGGATACTTGCCTGCAAATCTGAAGGAGAAATCGGATTCCGTACCGGTCAGGTCATTTTTTATAATATCATAAAAGCCTTCCTGATTTGCCCGGCCGGATTTTTCTATAAAACGGAGGATTTTACGCCTTATGCCGCCTATATCCGGGTTCGGATCGAAATCGCAGCCGAATAAAGC
>JAEZJL010000442.1 GCA_023415815.1 Bacillota bacterium
AAGCTGGTTTTCAATTGAATTGTCTTTTGGGCCCTTTAAAAATATCCGTCCGAGCTTTCCTTTGATTGAAACCGTGCTGGCCGGGCCCTTCATAATAATTGAATTTAACTCGCTTTGGGAGCTGAGATCAATATTATACGCCGATTTCAGGAGCTTGATCGGGCTGCTCCGGTAATCCGAGAAAATTCTGAGCAGCAGGACCAGGTAGCTCGGGTTCCCTCCCGGATTGGCTGTCTTTTCGAAAACCACCGGCGATATGCCGTTTCTTTTCAATTCCAAAGCGCACGCCAGCCCGGATACGCCCGCGCCTATTATTGCAACCCTGCTCCCACCCAGTGCCATCACCGCTCCCAAAAAATTTGCATTACTAGGTTTTCCAATTCCTTTCCGATTATGAGTCCTTCCGGAGGGAGGCGGTTAATATGCAGCGACTTTGCACATTATGGAATTGCTTTCATGCATTTATCTATGTAGACTAATTTATGATGTTCTCAGTCCGGAATTGAAAATGTTATTGGGAAGGTCTCCACTTGGGGAGACGTAATTACGCTTCTGTACCTGTAGATTCTAAAATGCCTACCTTTTCTTCATTAAAAACATCTAGTCGCATGCTGATAGTTTCAGTCCGATTTTTCGGATTATGTTTTTCATTAGGCCTGAACCCATTTTTAATGTAGAATTCTATAGCGGTTGGATTATGTTCGATATCTGCATCAATCGTAATAAATTTGCATGCCACACCCATTTCATTAATATCATGAACCATACCGCGAGCAAGCTCAATCATTAATGAACCGATACCTTTATATGTTTCGCTATAACCGATTGCTACAGCAAGTTTCCCGATTTTTAATGCGGGAAATGCTCCAAAAGGTATGGACTCAATTTTGCACTCAATTTTCTCCTCTTCTGACAATTTTATTGAATCAGTAACCAGAACCATATATGCCACGATATCTCCATTTTTCTTATTCACTAACAAGTGGGTTTTGGAAACATATGCATCGTGAAAAGTAAAAGCATTTTTCTTTAAATAAGCACTATATTCTTCTATTATACAAGAAAAATCTTCAATCCTATAACCTTTTGACAAAGGAATGAATTGAAGACAGTCTTCAATATCTTTTAAATCTTGTTTACTTGGTTTATCCTGCTGCATAGGTATAAAAAATTAACCTCTCAATTTTTTTAACAACATAGAAGCATCTTTATTCCTTTTTACAGAAGTCTCTGACGGTTTGCGCAATGCTTCATAAACAACTTCTTTTGCAAACCTGCCTGAAACAGAAGGAGTAGCTTTTATAAATTTCATTTTTGAAGTAGCTGTCGACATTTTCCTCTCCTCCTTTTGTTTTTTAATGTGCCTGACCTTAGGGCTACTTTGCATATCCAATTTACAACACCTCATCATAAGTATAACTTATTTGATGCGAATATATTGTAAATTTAATACAATTAAATTTTAGCATATTATGGTATTATTTGCAAGAAAGATTCAATTACTATTCATGCATTGCCAAATTAGGTCAACGTGCATTTCGAAATTATCAGGCAACTATGAATTTTTAATTTGATAGCTTGCAATTTATATTTAGTATAATTATAGGCGCCAGAATAACACCCTCAAATTATACCGCATTACGTCAGAAAGAGAGTGATTTTGAGATTGAAAAAAAAGTTTCAGTAGGTCTTTTGCAAACACAAATAAAAAGCCTCTTGTGCATTTACTTCTGGAAACATACATAAGAGGCTGACTATTCTATATAAGTTGCAGTTACATCGGCATATCCTACTCGTCCTGCTCCCAATTGCTCCACACGTTCTGTACGTCGTCCATGTCCTCCAGGTGCTCGACCAGCTTATCCATGAATTCGATCTGCTTGGGGTCGGTGAGCTTCGCGGTTGTGACGGGGATCATTTCCACGTCGGCCTCCATGAACTCGTAGCCCTTTTTCTCCAGCGCGATCCTGACCTTTGAAAAGTCGTTGGTGTCTGTGGTTATCTCAAAATAATCCTCTTCCACATTGAAATCCTCAGCCCCCGCATCGAGAGCCTCCATCATAAGATCGTCCTCGCTCGTCTTGGACGTTTTTTCAATCAGTATAACCCCTTTTTTGTTGAACAGGAAGGAAACGCTGCCGCTCTGCCCGAGGTTGCCGCCGAACTTGTCAAAATAGTGCCTGATGTCGCCGGCAGTCCTGTTGCGGTTGTCGGTCGCGGCTTCGACTATGACGGCTACTCCGCCCGGACCGTAGCCCTCGTATGCTATCTCTTCGAAGCTTGCTCCGTCGCCTTCGCCCGCAGCCTTTTTAATACTGCGCAGGATATTGTCGTTGGGCATATTGTTCGCCTTTGCCTTGGCGATGACGTCCTTCAGCCTGGAGTTCGCCTCCGGGTCGGCGCCGCCCGCTTTTACAGCGATTGCCAACTCCCTTCCCAGCTTGGTGAATATCTTGCCTCTCTGGGAATCGGATTTTTCCTTTTTATGCTTTATATTCGCCCATTTTGAATGACCTGACATAGATACCTCCGGATTAACTTTAAATTGTTACTGTTTAATGGAAATATGTTTACTTATGGGACGGTTTTGTATAAAATATTAATGGTATATAATGGCAATTTGGTAATTTTATAGAAAGCCGTAAAACCCGCACATATATGATAACACATACTGTCCTAAATATAAAGGTGGGCCTGCCATGGATTTTGAATATTTATTGATAATCGCAGCCGCATTCGCACTTGCTGCCGCGGCGGTTGCCCTGCTGCGGTGCAGGAATATTAAAATTGCCATATCGGAGAGGGACAAACAAATCGACCTGCTGAAGAAGGAAATCGAGAAGCAGGATAAATTCGTAAAGAACCTCTCCAGGCTGTATGACAGCGTACTTGAATATGACAAGAATAAAACCGACTTTTTCTCCAACATCATCCACGAGCTCAAGACGCCGATAAGCGTGATATTGGGGGCGATACAGCTTGCGGAATCCAAGCTACAGCCGCCAGGCGGAAAGGAAAACGGGCTGTTAAAAAATTACAGGAGCATCCGGCAGAATTGCTACCGGCTGATACGGCTGGTCAACAATCTGCTTGATTTTACCCGGCTTGACTCGGGCTTTCTGAAGCTGAACCTCTCCAACTGCAATATCGTCTGGTTTGTGGAAGAAATCTCCCAATCCGTCATACCCTATGCAAAACAGAAGAATATCGAAATCATATTCGACACGCAAAGCGAGGAAATTTATACTGCCGTCGACATGGAAAAGCTTGAAAGGTCCGTTCTGAACCTGCTTTCAAACGCCATAAAGTTCACCGGACCGTCCGGCTCCATTTGCGTAAACACTTATGCCGCAGAGGGCAAGGCCTTTATCTCAGTGAGGGATACGGGCATCGGAATCCCGGCCGATAAGCAGCAGGAGATTTTCAACAGGTTCCAGCAGGTCGGAAGCGAGCTTTCAAGGGAAAACGAGGGAAGCGGGATCGGCCTTTCGATAGTGAAAAGCTTTGTCGAAATGCATCAGGGCTCTATAAAGCTTAACAGCACGCAGGGCGAGGGGAGTGAATTTATTATTGAGCTCCCGGTCAGGCACGTAGAACAGAAGCAGGAGGAGAACATGCAGGACAGGAGCGTTAAAATGGCCGAAGCAGTAAACATCGAATTCTCGGCGGTACACCCTTCAGCCTGATTCGGCTATACTCACAAAGGCCCTTTCACCGGCTGTGACAATTGCCCTGGCGTTGGTCGCCTCGGTTATAAGCGCGGCAAAAGCCTCAAACTCGTCCACGGGAATCCGGACGATGATTTCCACATCCTGACCGTACACAGTATCGGCCGGAGTAATGCCCTTTGAGGCGATGAGGCTCTGAACCCTGCCGGAAAGAGTGTATTCCACGATGATCGAGACCTCAATGCAAAGCTGCCTTTTGATTATACCGGCGGCCTCGATGCCCAGTGCGGCGCTCCGTCCGTATGCCCTTGCAAGCCCGGCGGCCCCGAGCAGCGTGCCTCCGAAATATCTCGTCACCACTACCGCGAGGTTCTGAACCCGGAGTTTTTTCACCGCCTCAAGCACAGGGAGGCCTGCCGTACCGGAGGGCTCTCCGTCGTCGCTGAATTTCTGCAGGACGCTGTCGCCGCATATATACCAGGCGTATACGTTGTGCGAGGCGTTCCAATACCTGGCCTTGAGCGCCGCCACAAACTCCCTGGCCTCCTCCTCGCTCGAGACAGGCCTTACACTCGCGATGAACCGGGATTTCTTTTCCTCCAGCTCCGCACAGCCTTCTTTTGATACGGTCCTATACTCCTTCTGCATCCTCCGCCTCCGCAAAGCAGCTCTTGATAAATCCGGGGGCGCTGAATCCCCCGCTAATAAAAATAGATGACGGCATACACTATCATCTATTTTTATAATAAATATTTTACTTTTTGTTTTCAATATCCGCCAGGGAAAATATCCTAAACGGCCACGGCTGTCAGCTCTTTAAATTTTCTGTAGGACAGGTTCAAAAGCGCCTTGTCCTGACTGTAGGTAACAAGCTTCATGGCCTCATCGATTTCAAAGTACCCTGCATCCAGGAATTTTTCTTGTTCATTGACTTTATGGTAGTGATTGTTTGATTTCATAATATACCAGATGATTTTGTTGCAGACTGGCTTTTGCCTTGTGACGGAAAAGAATTCGTAATTGGTATGTCCTGCGGTCGAAACGATCTCGGAAGCTATATCCGCTTCCTCTTTGACTCTTCTC
>JAEZJL010000008.1 GCA_023415815.1 Bacillota bacterium
CGCCCGGATGTCGATAAGCTACGCCACGTCTATGGCCACCCTCATGCTTTTGTTTATGCTGTTTGTCTCCGTTCTGTATATGCGGCTGCTGCGGGGCAAAGAAAATTAGGAGGTGCAAAGCATATGAATAATTCACAATTGTCTCCAAACCTGACGCTGCCTGTGCGAAAGGCGCTTGGCATACTGCCGTATGTCGTTCTGGCGGTGATGCTTGCCGTTTCCTTTCTGCCCCTTGTGGCAATGCTCGGGACATCCTTCCGCTCTTTTGAAAATCTGTATACAACCCGCACCATTTTCCCCGATAAGCTGAGCCTCGACTTCTACCGGCGGGTGCTCGGCGACCCGCGCATATTCCGCTATTTTGAGAACAGCTTTATTATCGCGGCCATATCTGCGTTTGCCACCGTGGCGATGTCCATTTTAGGCGGCTATTCAATGGCAAGGTATCAGCGCAAGGTACGCGGGATACGCTTTTTTATCATATTTATACTGATGGTGCAGATGTTCCCGACAATACAGATGCTGATCCCGCTCTATCTGACTTTCTCAGGGCTCGGCGTCACCAACGGTTGGTATACGCTGCTGCTGGCTTACCCGGCCTTTACGCTGCCGATGAGCCTTATGATGATGCAGAGCTTTATAGAGGGCGTACCCTACGAGATGGAGGAAGCGGGGAGGATTGACGGCTGCAACAGGCTGCAGGTCATTTTGTGGCTTGTGATCCCGGTTTCAAGGCCGGGTATAGCCAGCGCGCTGGTACTGGCCTTCAACTTCTGCTGGAACGAGTTTCTGGTCGCGATGCTGCTGATCAAAAATGACGCATATCGTACGATGCCCATCGGCCTGAACAATTACATGCAGGAAAACGGCTCGGACTGGGGCTCGATCATGGCCGCGGCGACATTGATGATTATACCGGTACTGCTGTTTTTGAACGTTTTGCAGAAGCACATCGTCAGCGGGCTTACACTGGGTGCGGTTAAGGGATGATAATTCCTTAACGGACCGAATAGAAAGGAATGAAAGGGACACATTATTATGAAGCTGAAGCAAATAAAAATTTACCGGAGCCGCAAGGACGGCGGGATGCTCGAGGTACTCGAGCCTGTTTCCTTCGAGCGCGACCCGAAGACGGAAAATCACCTGATAAACCTTTTTCCGGAAGTGACCTATCAGAAAATCATAGGATTCGGAGGCGCTTTTACCGAAGCCTCCGCCTATCAGTTTTCCCGCATGAGCGACAGCGCGAAAGCGGAAATTGTCAAGGCGTACTTTGATCCCAAAGAAGGCCTTGGTTATAATTTCTGCCGCACGCATATCCATTCCTGCGATTTTGCCCTGAACCGTTATACCTATGTTGAGGATGGCGACGCCGGGCTCAACAGCTTTACGATTGACCGCGACCGTAAATACATCCTGCCGCTTATCAAAGCGGCGAAAAATTATGCCGGAGACGGGCTCTGTCTTTTCGCGTCGCCCTGGAGCCCTCCGGCATGGATGAAAAGCAACGGCGACATCTGCCACGGCGGGCGTTTGCTGGATGAATATTACGGCGCGTGGGCGAAATACTTCGTGCGGTATTTTGAGGAATACAAAAAAGAGGGGATTGATTTCTTCGGCCTCACCGTGCAGAACGAGGCTTTTGCCTGGCAGACCTGGGAAAGCTGTGAATACAGCGCGCGGGAGGAAGCCGTATTCGTGCACGGATACCTGAAGCCTGCGCTGAAAGCCGCCGGATTTGGAGAAATACGCGTTATGATATGGGACCATAATAAGGAGCGGGTATACGACCGCGCAAGGGATAGCTTCGCAGTGCCCGGCGCGAAGGACGATATCTGGGGCATAGCCTTCCACTGGTACAGCGGACAGCACTTTGCCGCGCTGGACATGGCGCATGAAGCCTTCCCGGACAAGCCTCTGCTGCTCACTGAATACAGTCTTGGCAGCGTTCACGGCGAGTATGCTCCGGGTCCCCATAGCAGCTGGAATGGCGTGGAGATATATGCTACCGAGCTCATAGGAAACTTTAATCATCATATGGCAGGGGCGACCATCTGGAATCTGATACTGGACGAGACGGGCGGCCCCTTCCATGACCGGCCCGGCGGAGTCAAGGCACAGATTGTGGTCAACCCGGAAAGCGACACCGTAATCCTTGAGCCGACGTATTATTCGGTGGCGCACTTCAGCCGTTTCGTAAAGCGGGGCGCGGTAAGGATAGGAAGCAGCAGCTATACCGAGGGCATCATCGCAGCTGCTTTCAAAAACCCTGACGGTGAGCTTGTCGTCGTTGCCCTGAACCGGACGGACGATTCCAAAAAGCTCCGCCTGCGCATCGAAGGGACAACAGTCCCTGTCGAGCTGCCGGGACATTCGCTGAGCACGCTGGTGATCCCTGCGGAGGATGAAAAATAATCTCAGTTGCATAAGATAAGGCGGTTATCGTGGGGTCTAATAAAAAAAATGATTGTTCCATATGGACGCGAGGATTTATTTTTATAAATATATGCAGTGCTTTTTCATGGCTTTCAATCAATATGGTCAATACGACCATTGCGCCTTATGCAGTCGCTCTGGGGGCGTCCTCCGGGGTTGCGGGCATTTTATCGGGATTTTATTATCTCAGCTCCTTTTCCATCCGTCCGTTTTCCGGCGCGTTGGGCAGCCGGCTGAACCGCAGGCTGCTGCTGTTCTGGACCTCCGCCGTATGGGCCCTCCTCGACCTGTTGATGGCGCTGATACCGGCAAATATTATCCTGGTCCTGATATTGAGGGCTTTGCAGGGCATCGGGTACAGTGTGGCAACGACTGTTTCAATGACGATTGCGGCAGATTTGCTGCCGCAGGACCGGGTGGGCGAGGGGATCGGCTATTTTGGACTGTGCCAGGTGTTCGCCCAGCTTGTGGGCCCCTCGGTAGCGCTTGGTCTGGTGGATTACATGGGCTACCGGCCCATGTTCTTTATATCTTTTGCATTCAGGGTATTTTCCACTGTGATGATATTGGCGTTACCTTCTTATAAGCCGGTTTATGCGGAAAAGCCCAAACAGAAGCAGGGGCTTTCCATGAATGATATTATCGCCCGGGAATCTCTGCTGCCTGCCGGCGTGGGGATGCTGTTTTCGATCCTGAACGGGTCCTTGATCGCTTTTCTCGCTTTATATGCAAATTCCCTCGGAATAGGGTCCGCCGGCAGTTTTTTCATCGTCAACGCCATTTTTATGTTTTTTACGCGGATGCTTGCCAGCAGGCGCGCCGATGGAAAAAGCCTGGCGTCCGCAGCCGTGTCCAGCGGGCTGCTTCTCATCTTTTCGATGCTTCTTCTGGGGGTCGGGCGCTCCAGGGAATTCATGCTCCTGTCGGGGATCGTGTTCGGCGTGGGGTACGGCTTGCTCCTTCCGGTAACGCAATCCCGCAGCGTCCAAGCCCCGCCGCCTGAACGCAGGAATATCGGGAGCAATACGTATTATATCGGCATTGACATCGGCTTTACTTTTGGGAATTTTTTTTCCGGGCATTTAGCGCAGGCCGTCGGTTATTCCAATATGTTTCTCTTCCTGATCTTTCCGGCGGCCGCGGCGATAGGGCTGGCGCTATGGAAGGGAAGGGCCTCCGGTGAAACAAAGCGGCTCGTGGACAAAGGCGATGTCAGCGGGAGCTGATATTGCAGCGCAAGTAAAATCAGGCGTTATATGCCGCCGTCCTATAAAGCAGGCGAAGTCGTCCGGGCAAACAAAATCGTGCGATAAAGCACACAAAACCATCAAAATATGGTATAATAGCTGCAAGGAAAACGCGGCAAAATAGCGGAAGAGATTGAAGAAGATGGAAGAATGAAGGTGGTTTTGTGTGCAAGCCCCGGGATAGCCGGATCAGCTTTTCGGCCGTGATATTTGAGCCTTTGCCGGCGAAGAGAATCACAAAAACGATCGAAACTCGAAAACTTATGGTTTTGCGCTGTGCATCCGAAAATTTCCGAAGGAACCTTAGCTTTTATGAGAAGGAGACTGGTGTCATATGGGAAAATATACCTTGCGCGATATAGCCGAAAAAGCCGGGGTATCTCCCGCAACGGTATCACGTGCATTTAACAATCCCTCCAGCGTGCATCAGGATAAGCGTGAAAAAATATTTTCGATCGCTGCCGCCGCCGGATATTCTTTCAATACGGCCAAAAAGCGTTCCGCGGCAAGCAGAAGCAATGTTGTTGCTCTGTTTGTGGGCGATATTCGCAATACGTTTTATTCCGAAATCACTTATCACGCTCAAAATGCTCTGATTTCACTTGGCTATCAGCCGATCGTGTTCAGCAGCAAGCACTATAGCGATAATGCGAAAAACAGCGATGATTTTCTAGATTCCCTCATCAACCTTATGCCGGCGGGCATATTTATGATGTCGATTACAGAACCTCCGGATTTCATTGAACAGCTGCAGACGATCGGATGTCCGCTGGTGCTGCTGCTTAACTGTCCTCTGAAAGATTTTGACGGAAGCGTCGTGATTCAGGACAACTATCAATCGGGCTATATTGCTGCAAGGCACCTGATTGAGTTGGGACACAAGGACATTGCGTTCCTTTCCGGCCCGACTGATTCTTTTATCAGCAACGCCAGATTGGAAGGTATCTGCAGTGCTCTTAACAATTATCATTTTCAATTCTCCAGGGATGCACTTTTCACCGGAGATTTTACCCTGGGCTGCGGACGGGTG
>JAEZJL010000050.1 GCA_023415815.1 Bacillota bacterium
TCCTGAGCCGGACGGCCCCATAATAGCCAGCCATTCGCCCTGACGGACTGAAAGGTTGATGTTCTGCAGGGCTTTGACGTTGCCGTAAATTTTGGAAATATCCTTTAGCTCTAATAAATTCATATTCAGCCTCCTTTATTCGCCGCGCAGTACGATTGCCGGCTCGATGTCCGTCGCGCTCCTGACCGGGATCAGGCATGCCAATCCGGTGATGCATATGGAAACGGCAAGCGTTACCGGTATCAAAAGCGGCTGGAAGGAGATGCTCCGGCTGAATACGTTCTGGCTGACAGCCTGAGCGAATAAAAAGCCGGACACAACTCCGAGCACTCCGCCTGAAGCGCCCAAAAACAGGCCCTCTCCCAGGAACTCCATGATAATGCTCCTGTCGGCCGCTCCCAATGCTTTTTTCAAACCGATCTCTCTCCGCCGCTCGGCAACGACGGCCATCATTGTAGTTGAAACGCAGATCATGGTTAGCAGCAGCACAATGACCGTCACAAGATAGACCAGCGCCTGAAGCTTGCCCAATACCGTCTGCTCGGACTGTGTAACGCGCTTGACAAGACGGGGAGTGACCTCCGGAACATTTGCGCCGATCTGCTTTACCATGCTGTCAAGCTCCGCCTCGGAAGCCGCAATGCTGCATTCCACCACATCCACCCTGTCGCTGTCCCCCATGATGCCCTCCAGCTCGCTGAGGGGCATGAAAATGAACGCCTCCTCCGCGCCGCCGGTTTGAACGACGCCGGACATTGTAAGGTCATGGCTGTAATTCTTTCCGGCCTCGTCCGTACCGGTGACTGTAAAGGCGTCTCCCGGCGAAAGGTGAATGAGGTCGGCCACCTCCCGGCCGATGAGTACGGAGCCGCTGCCGGCAGGCCACTGTCCGGAGATATACCAGTACGGGCTGACTTTTTTTACTTCCTCCAGATCCGTCCCCGCCGCCATAAACGGCTGCTCGTTGATCTTCATCGTTTCATAGCGGTAGGGCGCAATACCGACGGTGCTTTGCCCCGGGAAATAATCCGCAGCTTTTTTGATCGCGGAGGCGTTCAGGGCGGGTTGCTCCCCGGAAGGGACCAGAATGAGATTCGCGCCGTATGAGCGGAATTCTTTCCCCATCTGCCGGGGAATGTCGTAATATATGGTGATAAGCCCTGAAAGTATCGTCGCTCCTATCGCCACTGCCAGAAGCGCCACCAGCATTCTTGAACGGCGGCGTATCAGGGAGCTCGTAACCATCTTTAAATACATCGATTGTTTTTTCATTATTTCACCTGCCATGCAATACTTCCGCCGGACGGAGCGACAGTAAAAGCCGTATCGAGGGGATGCTTCCCGCCAGGGTCACGAGAAACACCAGAAAAGCCACAATCGGGACGACCATGGGCTTGATTTCGATGGCCGACCCGAAAACCGACTGTCCGATGATCTGTGCAAACCCCAGTCCGGCAAAATATCCCGCAATGCCGCCTGCGATTCCGGTGATGAGTATCTCCGTTAAAATTAATAGTGAGATAGGGGAGTCGTGGGCGCCTACCGCCTTTAACAGCCCGATCTCGGGACTGCGCTCCATTACGCTCGCCGTGACAAGATTGGAAATGCCGAGCGCCGAGCCGATCAAGCTTAAAATTGTAATGAGAAGCATCAGCAGCTGGGTTTTTTCGAGGATCGCGCCTTCGGATTCCGCTACCTGACGGATAGGCTTGGCGACGGAATCGCTCATAACCTCTTCGATCTGATAGGAAATGGAGCTTACGTAAGCAGTGCAGTACCAGGTTTCCCACTCCTTGATGGAGAGGCTCTTGGGATTTTGCGCTGCTTTCCGGGAAAGCTCGTTATCGGGCGTGGTGAGCGCGCTGACCTCCACGCGGCTCACAAGCCCCTGCCGCCCCGTCAGCTCCTGGGCGGCCTGCAAAGGCACATAAACCTGTTCGTCCTCATCGCTGCCCGAATTAAAAATGCTTTTTACAACAAACTCCCTGGTGCTGCTTTTTGAACCGACGCTTATGGTGTCGCCGGCCTTAATGTTGTTCCTGCCCGCAACAAGGCTGCCTACCATGGCATAGCCTTCATCCCCGTCGGAAAGCCAGTCTCCGGAAACCTCCCACCAGCTTTTCATGTTTTTCATGCCGGTATTCAGGGATTCTCCGGTCGGCAGGTCCAGATGGCGGTTAAACCACGTTCCGACCAGCTTGACGCTGCCCGGCTGTGAATTCAAGCTTACCGCCGTCTCGAGATAAGGAGCGAAATCCACGATATTAAACGCCCAGAAGATCGTCTTGATATTTCCGAGCTCCGATTCCTGCAAATATTTATCCGATACGCCCGTGCCTTCCTCAACGCCGTAAAGGTCGCCGAGCAGGGAAGCCTCCTTCGGGACGACGTTGATGTTGGCTCCGTAGGTCTTCAGTTCCTGATTTACTTTGTCTCCGACATCCAGCATGACGTTAAGCATGGCAGTGGCGAGAGAGGCGCCTAGGGCAACGGTGAACGCAATCATCAGCATTTTTCCCTTTTGCCGGAACAGCGCGCCTTTTACCATTCTCCAGAACATGCCGCCACCTCCTTATTTAAACCGTTTCTTTTCATTTTCAAGATTTTGAGTTTGTATCACCATCGTGCCGCCGCTCAGGGTATAGGAGAGGGGCACGGGATTGCAGCCGCCCTTGAAGCCGATGGTGGAAATATTCATGACCACGTCGCAGAGCTTGCAGACCACCTCGTCGCCCCGCTCATAGTAGCCGGTAGGGCCGCAGATGTCACAGGCGTCGAGCCCTACGCCGAAAGCCGCTTCATTTTTCTTGATGACGATAAAGCGCACCTCCGTCCCGTCCGAAGCGGTATAGACAAAACGGTGCAGATGACCGTCGCCGACATTTTCAAGCGGTATCAAAATCTCACCGTCCGATATGGTCATAGGCTCCGCGGGGGAAAGGACAACCTCTCTTTGATCATAGAATTTTAATACCGTTAAGCTCAGAACTGAAATTAAATACCCCGCCAGGACTACAGCGCACCAGCGCCGGCGTTTGCGTGAGGCGGCCCGGAGCTTGCGGTGCTCGGCCGGATTTGCGTAATTCTCCCCGGGCTTCAGGCTTTTGACCCACAAAACGACCGGAAAAGCTACCGTTATAGCCAGAATGCCATAGAGGAAATATTCATTATGGTTTATGACCGGTTTTATCAACGCGAAAAGCAATTTTGACATGGGTATCACGCGCCTCGCCAGCAAAAGCTGCACAATCACTGCAGCCTGGTTGAGCATATTGACGGCGAGCCCGGCTGTCAGCAAAATACGCACGTGCTTAAAGGGCAGGTTCTTTCCGGTCTTGTATAAAGCCAGTCCGGTCAGGACCACAATGAGGAGACCCGCCAAGTATCCCACGAGCTTAAACAAAAAATCCGTGCCGAATGCGCTTTCTCCCGCCATGAGAAATTCCGAGGGGTAGAGCAGTATGTCCGGCAGGCAGTAAAAAAGCAGCGAAAAGACCAAAATGAAATTTATAGCATTCCATACTCTTTCGTGCAGCACGGGCGCCTTTTTAGAAAAAACGCCCCAGGAAAGGATATAGAAGATAATTTCCGACAGTATCGCGGCAGACAAAATGCCGATATTGAAAAACTCTCTGTTGATCAGCGCGGTCGAAAACTTAAAAACCGACAGGATCAACGCAGCGGCGACGCCTGTGATGAAGCCCCGGAGCAGCCACTTTTTTATATTTTTTCCGTCGGTCGGGCGCATCAGCGAAAACAGCATTGCTAAAAGGAGGGCAGTTGTCAGTGAATTCTGCACAACCTGTATGAAATATTTAAGCATGGAGCCACCTCCTTAAAAAGCTTCAAAATGAAGCCATGGAAAGCCCGCGCATAAGCGCGGGTCCTTCCATGGCGGGATGGATTGATATATCGGAATCCGAAGGAAGAAAAAGCGAACCTTACCAAACTCTCGGAACGTAATCAAAATCCCACTCCGCCACCAGCGGCTCGGTCCAGTAGCGCCCGGTAACACCCGTCGTCTTGTCTACATGGAGGAGAAAGCCCTGCGCTTCGGGATTTTCTATAATAAAGCGGACCTTGTAGGTGCCTGCCGGGCCCAGCTTTATGTTTGCGCCATAGTGGGGGCCGTCGCTTGCATTCATGGGCATGAAGGTCCCCTCAAGCTTTGTTTTGCCGTCTTCGCTGGCGATTTCATACTTGACGGTCAGGTATGGGACGAAATCGCCCACGCCATAGCCTATGTCGTTTTTCAGCGCGGAGATGTCCGCTTCTATATGCATGTCGGACTCAGCGGCAGAAAGGCTCTTGCCGGCCGGCTCCATATCGACCGGCTGGAAATAAACAGCGGCGACATTCAGAGGCCCAAGCTCAAGGTCGTCTCCAATCGGGAATTCCTCAAAGCCTGCGACATCCCCGGGACCCACCGCGCCGGCGTCACCCGCTTCGGCAGTACTGGCGTCAGCCGCAGGAGCGCTCTCCGCTGGCTGGGCGGGTGTATTCGTGTCGGACGAGCAGCCTGCAAGCCCAAGAGAAAAAATCATTGCGATTGCGAGGATAAGCACTGTCAATTTTCTGATTTTCATTATTGAAACCTCCAAAATATCATAATTTAACCGTTGCATTTTAACTTCAAGCGGAGATTACGGTTATCCTTTCCCCGCTGTCGGGATCGAAGTACGAGCTTTCCGCCATTTCCTTATTTGGACGATAAAGGTAGCGACAGTCAGAGCCAGCAGGAGTATTTGCGGAATTAACGTTTCCACGGTCGGGTAGATACCCAGCAAGTCGACCGAGCTAATGCCCGGAACCGATGTAACGCCGACGACGTTGCCTTCCTGGAGCTCTTTGATGCCTGAGCCTACAAATGAAATGGACATGACAAACAATAAAATGCTTGTACCCAGAAAGAACGGCTTCAGCGGCAGCCTGAGACTCAATACACGAATCAGGACGTAGATGACCACAAGCCCCACGCACCCGATGCCCAGACCGGTCCACACCATGTTGACATAGGTTTTCGTGTTGGCAAGCAGCGCCTGATAAAACAGAATCGTTTCTGCGCCCTCGCGGAAAACGGCAAGGAACGCGGCAAATGCAAGCGAAAACAGGCTTCCCTTTGTAAGCGAGCCCTGAACCTTTCCTTCTATGTAGTTCGTCCAGGCTGTGGCTTCGGCCTTGGAAACCATCCAGTTGCTGACGTAAAAGAGGACAGCCACCGCGACCAGCATGGTTACGCCTTCGATGATTTCCTGATTCGCACCGCTTAAACCCGACAGTCGGTTCAGGATGATCGCCATCAGGACGCTTGCACCTAGTGCAATAACGGAACCCCAATATACCGCGCCTGTTTTTTGCCTGTTTCCGGACTTGATCAGATAAGCGACGATGGCCCCGACAATAATGATGGCTTCAAAGCCTTCCCTTGTTATGATTACAAGCGAAGCCAGCAAAACGCCGGCCGGACTTTCCTTTTTTCCATCCAGCCTGTTTGCGTCCTCGCGAAGAAGGGTGATCAGCGTGTCAAGCGAGGCCCTGACCTCATTGTTTGAAGCACCGGCATTCATGGCCTTTTTTACAAAGCTGAACTGGTATTCGACTTCAGCTGCGCGATCGCCTGAAATATGAGCCATGACCGTTTTTTCAAAGCCAAGCTTTTCATAGTATCCGAAATAGGCGACATCGACCTGCTCCTTAGCGGCTCCCGCATCACCCGATGTATATATATCGTAAGACTTATCCAGAGCGGCTTCCATTTCGTCCACAACATCATTCCAGGTCTCATGGGCTGCAAATGCCTGCAGGGGAAACACGCTTATCAGGACAAGCGTCAGGGCAATTGCGGCGAAAGCTTTACGCACCTTCATACCTCCTTTCCAAGTAAGTTGAGCAACATAGTTGCATCATGTTTAAGTTAGACTAAACTAACTTAAAATGCAAGAGCCAGTTATGAAATTATGAGGGGCTCCAGTTTATTTCAGAGCCAGGCCTTACCGAGCAGCTTTATTGCAGCAGGGATATTTTCGGGTATCATTCCACCGTAGTTAAGAAGGACTGCGGCATTTTCTCCGGCCGGGAGGCGGCTCCAGAAGCCGGAGGCCGGCTGGACTACCACGCCGGCCTTGATTGCCCGGTTGATCAGCTCGTCTTCGGGAGCGGGCCACTTTGCCTGTACAAGCAGGTGAAGGCCTGCATTTGCTCCTAGAATGCGGAGCTTATCCCCAAACTCGTTTTTAAGCGCGCTTATAAGTAAATTTCTTTTTTTCCGCTGAAGCTGAACGGTTTTTCTCACATGTCTCTCCCAGAAGCCCTCGCGTATAAAAAGCTCCAGCGTCTTTTGCGTAAGAAAGGGCACAAATGCCGAATCATAACAATAACGCTTGCACAGCTCATCGAGCAAATGCTCCGGGAGGACTGCGTAGGCTATCCCTATAGCGGGGAACATCGTATCCGAAAAACCTCCCATATAGATCACCCTGTCGCCGCAGAGCGACTGGAGCGAGGGAAGCGGCTTCAGGTCATATTGGAAGCAGCAGTTATAGTCGTCCTCTATAATAAAAGCTTTGCTGCGCTTTGCCCAGTCCGCCAATTCCAGGCGCCGGTCTTTCGGCATCACGATTCCTGTTGGGAACTGATGCGACGGCGTAACATAAGCCGCCGCGACGTCCAGAGCATTTAATATGTTTACATCGATACCTTTCCCGTCAAGCTCAACGGGATGCACCTTGAGGCCGTTGTTTCGGAAGGTTGTGCGGGTTCGCTCATAGCCCGGCTCTTCCATGGCGATATTCAAATTGACGGTTTTCAGAAGCTGGCAAACAAGCTCCAGGCAAAACTGCGTCCCGGATCCGATAATGATCTGCTTGGCCTTGCAGTCAACCTGCCGGTAATTGTATATATGCCTTCGAATTTCGGCGCGCAGGCCCGGTTCCCCGAAAGGGCACCCATACTGCAAAAAGCCGTTCTTGTGCTCTTGAAAGCATTTATTTGTAAGCCTCTGCCATTTATCGAAAGGAAAATCCTCAGGATGAAGCCTTTTATTCTGAAAATCGTATATTGTGCTTCCATCATTCGGGATTTCCGGTTCCGGTCGGACGGCTTCGGGTGGTTTCCTTTTATCCGAGGCCCTGAGAAGAGGCAGCTCGGCATAGTATCCCCGGCGGGGCTTGCTCTTTAAAAAGCCTTCGGAGTATAACTGCTCATAGGCGAATTCAACGGTATTCCTGCTGATACGCAGGTCTGTGGCCAGCTTCCGGCTGGAAGGAAGCTTTGTTCCGGCTTTCATATTGCCGCTTAGTATGTCTTCCTTAATTTGCCGGTAAAGCTGGAGATACAAAGGAACCTTGCTGTTTTCGTCTATTGCGACCATATATCCGCTCCTTTCTATTGTTTATTTTGCCGTCCCTTTCTATTTTCCTATTACATGCGCCAGACCCTGTTTGAAAAGCAACTCTACATGTTCGTCGTCCAGCGAATAATAGACGATTTTACCATCCCGGCGGTATTTAATCAGCTGCGTCTGGCGAAGCACCTTGAGATGGTGGGACACGGCGGGCTGATTCATATTCAGAAGGGCGGCGATATCGCATACGCACATTTCCGAAAGCATCAGGGCATTGATTATTTTCAGTCTGGTAGGATCGTTGAGTACCTTGAAAAGCTCGGCAATTTTATAAAGCCGCTCGTCATCCGTCATATTGCCCCTTACCTGGTTCAATATGTCTTCGTGGATAATGGTACAGCAGCAAAGCGCATCGTCCTCCCGTACAGCGGACATGGAATCCTCCTCCTTAAATAAACATATAAGCATACATTGATATGAAAATTCTATCGCACTCCAATTCCGCTGTCAACAGACATGCGGCTTTTTGCATAATCATGCTGCATATTATCCTGTTGAAAAATATTGACACCCTGTTCGAATTTTATTGCAGTATTTATAGAAAATTTTATAGAAATAATTCAGGAAATTTACGGATATTTTACGTAAATAGATTGGAACAATATCATTGCTTTTCCGTCTTATGCATTAAGGCGTCGCAAATGGATGCTTATATGATAATGCCTGTTTATAGAGCAATGAGGACAGTGAACCGGTTGCGGAAGGCAGGCTTGCACTTAAAGAAATCAATGGCAAAAAGGAGCTTTATATAGAGCATAAGGAAGGCGCAGCAAATGATAATGACAGAACATGAGGACATCATTATGAAAAAAGCTTGTATTTTTCTTGTTTCGGGTTTCTTACTTTTCTTTGCCACAGGCTGCTCCTTCATGCAAAGGGACCTTCAGGCGTCGGGGGAGCCGGCTGGTACCAAGCATGCGGGAAGGGCATTACGGAATCCCGGTTTGAAACCCGTCAGGGCGCAGGGAAAATCAGACTTCGGCGTGTTAAGCATCGTCCCGTCCGGAAGTGAAATAATCGAGCAGCTGGGCGCGCCCTCGGTTTATGGAGAAGCCGGGGATTATTTGATCCGGGGAGACTATAAGGTCGTCTTCAGAGATAAAAAAGGCAGGGAAGCGGTAATTGCGGGATTGGACGATTTGCAGATCATCCAGCCTCAGGATACGGTCATGGAAATACAAAAATTGACCGTGGACGACGCCGACATTTTCTATTTCATCCCCCAGTACCGGGGCTCAAACGGCATACCCGTTAAATTTTTCGGCGTTACGAAGGACGGAAAAGCATTCGAATTTAAAATAGAGAACAATAAAGCACAGGAAGCCGAAGATATCAAAGCTTTATCGGAATGGGCCGCCGAGCTGTCCACAAACAGCGGCAATTACGCTCCGCCCGCAGCCGAGAACGGGAATATCCTGATGAGGACGGTTTACAATATCGGGGGAGGACAGGATTATGAGATATATAACGTCGTCTTCCATGCCGATATGAAGGAACGGGTTTTCAGATATATATCGAAGGAAGTTTACGACAGTGCCGAGAAGGCTCTTTTCCGATATGTTTCCTCCATAGATAAAAGGGATTGGGAGGCATATATGCAATACTGCCCCAGGGAAGAAGCCGAGGGGACGAAGGCCTTTTTAACCGACCCTGAAAATATTGAAAACAGCGTTGGTATACTGGGGGTACGATCGGCAAAAATCAAGGAAATCATGGCGCTGCCCGAGGCTATGAGCAAAAGCCTCATAAGGGTGGACGAGTATAAAAAGCTTTATGAGGAATTGAGTACTTTTCTGGTCGGAGTCGATTACCGAGTGGACATCGAGAGCAAATACATTTATAACGGAGTCAACTACTGCCTTATCCTGCTGGGAAGGGAAGAAGGAAAATGGAAAATCATAGAGAATTCCTCCGCCCCGGTGGAAATCCTCAAGCAGAACGGTTATTCCTTCGGCAGCTCGGACGAGGCTGCCGCGGTAAAGATAATCGAAGCAAGAATCAGAGGCCTGGAGCTCAACACGGACGGCAAGGTGCTCGGCTGCAACGGTTCGAAGGAAATATTCCTGCCGGGCATAATGCCGGGCGCGGGGGCAGGTACCGCTGAAGAAGCTTCCGGCGCAATACTGCAAGCCTTCCTGGAGCATTTCAGGACGGGGGACTGCCTGGAAAATGAGAAAATAAAAGCTTACAGGCCCGGCAAAACCGGGATAACGCAAAAAGAGACCGACGGCTGGTTCGTTTTTTCCGCAGAGTTCTCGGTTCAGCCGGATTCCGGCGACGGAGGCTGGTTTATAGGCAACGGCAGGCCCGAGGAAGACGGCTGGACATACTATAAGCTGTACTTTTTTACTCACAGGGAAAAGGATAATGGGTTTAAGGTCGTCAGCTGGAGCGCTTACAGGTGAAATCCCAATACCGGAATAATATGGAGCATTGAACGGGGCACTGGGCCTCGTTGACATATTCATCCAGAATGTGGTACGTTATAACTGCCTAAAAGTATACCTGTTAAAGGATGGTCGTTTATGAGCAGGTACGGTTATAAAATAATAATACCGGTCTTAACGGCAGCCCTGTTTATAAGCGGCTGCGGCGCCGGAAACGGCGGTACAAAGTCCGTGTCCGGGC
>JAEZJL010000068.1 GCA_023415815.1 Bacillota bacterium
GGGTGACCCTGCCGGTCGTCATAGCAGTCATGCTGGTGGGACTTATATTCGGCTTTATAAACGGCATTATTATAACCAAGAGAAAGGTTGAGCCTTTTATCATAACACTGGGCATGAGCACCGTCATACAGGGCATCGTGCTCCTGGTCACCAAGGGCTCTCCGGTCGGACAGATTGCCCCGAACCTCAAATTCCTCGGAAACGGATACCTCTGGGTCATACCGGTGCCGGTTATTGTTTTTGCCATCTTTTTTGCCGTCACTTCAATTATGCTGCACAGGACCGTTTTCGGCAGGTATATCTACAGCGTGGGCGGTAATGCCGAAGCGGCAAGGCTTTCAGGTATCAAGACCGACAGGAACAGGATTTATGTATACATGCTTACAAGCCTTTCGGCAGCCATAGCGGGTATCGTACTGGCGGCGCGCGTCAGCGTCGGAGACCCATACATGGGCAGGGGCTATGAGCTTGACGCAATCGCGGCGGCGGTAATCGGCGGCACAAGCATGGCGGGAGGCGTCGGAGGCCTGGGCGGAACAATCGCGGGCGTCCTGATTATCACGATTATGAACAACATGCTGAACCTGCTGAATGTCTCGCCTTTTATACAGCAGATAGTGAAGGGCCTGATAATCATAGCGGCCGTCATATTCCAGAAAAGGACGGCAAAAAGATAGTTGTTTATCGCAGATTCCCGGCCAAACCGGGGCTGTGTTAACAATATAAAAAAAGGGAGGCTTTACAATGTTAAAAAGACTGGTAAGTGTAATTCTCTGTATGGTAATGATGGTTCTCATCTTTGCCGCATGCGGAAACAGTGGCACAACTCCGAATACCGGCACCGAGCAGAGCACTACTGCTCCGACTGATTCGACGGCTGCTGAGAAGCATTACAAGATCGGCTTTTCAAACGCATCAGTATCAAACACCTGGCGTGTGGCCATGTATGACATGATGAAGGCCGAGGCTGCAAAGCATCCTGAAGTAGAGCTTCTTTATACGGATGCCAATGACAATGCGGCCAAGCAGAACACAGACGTCGACGACCTGCTTGCAAAGGGTATAGACGCCCTCCTGATCTCCCCGGCTACGGAAGCAGCGTTGAATCCAGCCATAGAAAAAGCTTATGCAAAAGGCATCCCGGTAATCGTATTTGACCGCAGGCCTACTACGGATAAGTACACTACCTTTGTTGTAACGGACGACGTTAAAAACGGCGAGCTGTCGGCACAGAGGCTTGTTGACCAGCTGACGGCCAAGTTCGGCTCAGCGAAGGGCAACGTGGTTTTAATCCAGGCCTTCATGGGAAGCGGACCGCAGATAGACAGATACAAGGGCATAAAGAATATACTTGACAAATATCCGGATATAAAGATCGTTGCCGATCAACCCGCTGACTTCCAGAGGGCTAAAGGCCAGTCGGTCATGGAAAACATACTGCAGGCCAACAAGAGCATCGACGCGGTAATTTCGGAATCCGGCGAGTCCCTTGCGGGCGCCATGGATGCAATGAAAGCAGCAAACCGTCTTGACGGCGTGATCATAGAAAACATCGACGGATACAACGGAATATTGAAGGCTATCAAGGCCGGCACCGTTGATTCGACCTCGCTGTTCCCGGCAGGCCTCGGCAAGGAAGCGCTTCTTGTCTGCCTCAAGGTTCTGGGCGGCGAAAAGGTTGAAAAGCTCACTGCTCTTCCGAACATCCAGGTTACAAAGGACAACGTCGACCAGTATGTCGACATGAACGCGGAAGAAGGAGCCTGGACTTATTAATAAAGCAGTCGGTCTGCTTTGAAAAGGAATTTATATTATAAGATACAAGCCCGGCCGGGGAGCAATCCCCGGCCGGATATATCATGGCTATCCGGCGTGATGCCGGATGTGCAAAAGGTGAGGGACTCGGCGTCCCCGAAATTTTTAAGGATACCCTGAAAGGAGCCCCCGATATGAGCGATAACGTTCTGGAAATGCGTAACATAACAAAAAACTTCCCCGGCGTGAAAGCGTTGAAGAATGTCGATTTCAGCTGCAAAAAGGGCGAAGTGCACGCATTGATCGGCGAAAACGGCGCAGGCAAGTCTACCTTGATAAAAATTCTTGCGGGGGCATTCACTCCGGACAGCGGGGAAATCTTTATCAACGGCGGCCGGATCAATATCAGCAATCCCCAGGAGGCCATAAGGCTGGGCATTGCGGTCATTTATCAGGAGCTGAACCTGGTGCCGCACCTTTCGGCCATAGATAACGTGCTCCTGGGCCATGAGAAGAGAAACAAGCTTGGCTTTATCAACATGAAAAAGCACAGGAGCGAAGCCATGAAGTGGCTGGATTCGCTTGGAGAGGGCATTATCGACGATTACGGCAGGCCGGTCTCCACACTGAGCATAGCCCAGCAGCAGATGGTTGAAATAGCCAAGGCGCTGTCGCTGAATGCGAATATTATAGTAATGGACGAGCCTTCCGCCACCCTGACCGAAAAGGAGATGAACTCGCTCTTTAGCATCATCAACAAGCTCAAGCAAAAGGGCGTGACCATAATATATATATCCCACAGGCTGGAAGAGCTTTTCATGATAAGCGACAGAGTGACCGTACTGCGTGACGGGCAGTTGATAAAATGCGTTGACACCTCAAGTATCGATAAAGCGCAGCTTATCTGCATGATGATCGGAAGGGAGCTCGACAAGACCTTTCCCCCGAGGGAGGACTGCATCCAGGATTCCTGCCTGCTTGAGGTGAGGAACCTTTCGGACGACAATCTTCTCAAGGATATAAGCTTCAAGCTCAAAAAGGGTGAGATACTCGGCATATCCGGCCTGGTGGGCTCGGGAAGGACGGAGCTGGCCCGCATGATATTCGGCGCGGATACGGCAAAGACCGGAGAGATTTTAATCGACGGGAAAAAGGTTTCGATAAAAAGTCCGAATACGGCCGTAAGGCACGGCATAGGACTTGCCACGGAGGACAGAAAAAGCCAGGGGCTTTTCCTTCACATGAGCATAAAAGACAATGCCATGATTTCAAGCATGAGCAAAATAAGCTCCTATGGATTTATAGACCTCAAGGAGGAGCTCCGGACGGTTTTGAAATACATCGACGAGCTGAATATAAAGACCTCGGGCTGCGACAAGAAGGTAGGGGAGCTGAGCGGAGGCAACCAGCAGAAGGTGGTCCTGGCAAAATGGCTTTCCACAGGCTCCAGGATACTCATCCTGGATGAGCCCACAAGGGGCATCGACGTAGGCGCCAAATATGAGATTTACTGCCTTATGAATGAACTTGCAAAACGGGGAATAGGTATTATAATGATTTCCTCCGAGCTGCCCGAGATCATGGGGATGTCCGACAGGATTCTCGTTATGCACAACGGCAGGATTGCGGGAGAAATAAACGACAAGGACGTCACAGAGGAAAGAATTATGTGGTATGCAACCGGTAACAGCAATGAACCGCAATTTGCTTGTCCCGTATAAAAAGCTTGAAAGGCTGTCATATTTCGACGGGAATTATAAAAAAAGGCAGTTGTGGGACGAAATTTACTATACTTGCCAAAAAAATTGTTGTATAATTGATACCGATAATGGTTGCAACATATACTTTTGAGGGGTGAATAACTTGCTGGATAAATCTCAGCCGTTTCCTCTGTACTATCAGGTCAAGGAGAGCCTGCTGGAAAAAATACGGAATAATATTTTTGAGATCGGCGATCTTATACCGTCTGAATCCGAGCTGCAGCAAACCTACATGGTCAGCCGGATAACCATACGCAGGGCTATTCAGGAGCTTGTACAGGAGGGGCACCTGTATACCCAGCAGGGCAAGGGGACATTTGTAAGCAAGCCGAAGGCAAGCCAGGAGCTGAACCTGATATCCAGCTGGGCGGAAAATATGATGAGCCTTGGAATGCACCCCGAATCAAAGATCACGCATTTTACCGAAGAACCTGCGCCCGTGAATGTTTCAAAGCTTTTAAACATGCCGATTGGCGAGAAGATATACAAAATCGAGCGTATCAGGTATGCAAACAACGAACCGACCTGCCTGATGACCAACTACCTGGTGCCGGCGATCGTTCCCGGCCTGATTGACAGGGGCCTGGTGGGGGAATCGCTGTATGAAACGCTTGAAAAAGGCTACAATATCATTCTGAACAGGGCTGAAGAAATTGTTGAAGCAAAGGCCGCCAAGCCGACCGAGGCTTCGCTGCTTCAGGTAAAAAGAGGGGCGCCGCTTTTGCATGCGACGCGCGTAACCTATGATATTTCCGACCGTCCGGTCGAGGTGGTCATATCCACGACAAGAGCGGACAGGTATTCGTATAAAATAAAACTGGTGGGAAGAGCCAAAGGCTGACGGCAAATACACAATAGGCAAAGGTGATATAGTTGAAACTGAATAAAATAGAACACATCGCAATAAACGCACTTGATTTTGAAAAATCCGTTGAATTCTATGAGGACGTTCTTGGCCTGAAGCGCCTGAACACCGTTGACTGCGGCGGATTCAGCATTACCTATTTCGAGCTTCCCGGGGATGCCAGGCTGGAGCTTTTCGACTACCGCGGGAAAAACAGGGACATACCGAGGGAAGAAAGCGATACCGGTCTGAGGCATCTCGCATTTTCAGTGACAGACGTTGCCGCCCACGAGAAGGAGCTCAGGGCCATGGGCGTGAATATAACCATGCCGACGACCGATCTGACCGACCTTGGCGTTAAGGCGCTGCTCTTTACCGACCCAAACGGGGTGACCATCGAGTTCTGCGAAAAGCTGTGAGACTCTTATCCATGGTACCCAAACAGGT
>JAEZJL010000114.1 GCA_023415815.1 Bacillota bacterium
CCGAAACCGGAAAATATTTTTTAAGATCCTTTACTTCCACCAATGCCTCGCTCATATTTCCGCTCCTTATCAATAAAGCCAGCAGGCTATTTTATGTCCTTCGGAATCCGTTTTGAGCCCGGGCTGCTTATTCCTGCAAATATCCCTGCAGAGCTCGCAACGCTCGCTGAAATAGCAGGATTCCTTCAATTCCATGAGGTTCGGGACCTGCCCCTGTATGGAATGCAGGCGCTTTCTCCGCTGGCCTATTACCGGCTTGGATTTCAAAAGCCCGCGGGTATACGGATGCATAGGGTTATGAAATAATTCCTGTGTCGGCGCCTCCTCTATGATTTTACCCGCATACATGACGACCACATGGTCGGCTATGTCCGCAACCACTCCAAGGTCATGGGTTATCAGCAGGATGGACATGCCGAATTCGTCCCTGACCTGCCGCAGAAGGTCGAGGATCTGTGCCTGGATAGTCACGTCGAGCGCGGTGGTCGGTTCGTCGGCAATCAGCAGCTTGGGCTCGCAGCTAAGCGCAATGGCAATCATGATCCTCTGGAGCATCCCCCCGCTCAGCTCGTGCGGGTAGGCGTGAATGATTTCCTTACCGCGAGGGATGCCTACCTTCTCAATAAGCTGCACGGCAAGCGCATACGCTTCCTTTTTGCCGAGCAGGTGGTGCTCCATCAGAGGCTCGATCATTTGCTGGCCTATGGTGAAGACCGAATTGAGGGAGGTCATGGGCTCTTGAAAGATCATGGCGATATCGTTGCCGCGGAGACGCCTCATGTCTCTTTCCTTCAATTGCAGAAGGTCCCTGCCGTCAAACAGTATCCTTCCCTCCGCTATTTTCCCCGGCTCGCCGACCAGCCCCATAATGGAAAGCGAGGCGACGCTTTTCCCGCAGCCCGACTCGCCCACGATGCAGACGGTCTGCCCGGCCCTGACGGAAAAGCTTACGTCATCCACCGCCTTGACGACGTCCCTGTCTATGTAAAAATAGGTTTTCAAATTCCTTACTTCAAGCAGCGCATTATCCATAGCAATTTCACCTGCCTTTCAGCTTGGGGTCCAGGGCGTCCCTGAGACCGTCGCCGAACAGATTGATGGAGACGACCGTCAGGAATATGGTTACGCCGGGCGGCGCCCAGAGCCACGGACGCTTCTGGAAATCTATAAAATCATTCGCCGCGTCGATCATATTCCCCCATGAGGGCATGGGCGGCACGACCCCAAGGCCCAGGAAGCTCAGCACCGACTCGCTCAGTATCGCACCGGCTACATTCAGGGTGGCGACTACCAGTAAAAGCGGTATCGTATTGGGGATGAGGTGGTTGAAGATTTTGCGGCGGTCGCTGAGCCCCAGTATTTCGGCTGCCTGCATAAAAGGCCTTTCGCGCAGCGAGAGGATCTGGCCCCTTATGAGCCGCGCCAGTCCGGGCCAGCCCACCAGGCTCAGCATTACCATGACGATATAGATGCGGTATTTCCCCGGAACCTTGAACTCGGACATTACGGCGCTTATAAAGATCAGGAGGGGGATGCCGGGAATGGACATCAATATGTCCGCGAAGCGCATCATCAGATTGTCGACGATACCCCCGTAAAAGCCGGATACGGCTCCCAGGGTCACTCCCATTACCACCGAAAGGAGCATTGAGGCTATCCCTACGGTGAGCGAAATCCTGCCCGCGAGCATGAGGCGGGTGAGCACGTCCCTCCCCAGGTTGTCGGTCCCGAGCAGGTGCTGCAGGCTCGGAGGCTTTTCGACCATCTCTATATTGACCTTATCGGATAAATCGGAGGTAAAAAACGGCCCCAGGAAGCTGAACAGGAACATGATTGCGATAAAGAACAGCCCGCCCATGGCGAGCCTGTTTTTTTTCAAACGGCGGAAGGACTGCGCCCAGAGGGATTCGGATTTGATTTTTACAGGTCTTGCGATATTTTTTACTACTTCCGGCATATTCTCTCCTCCCTTACTTTAATCTGATTCGCGGGTCCGCTGCTGCATAGAGGATATCCGCAAGGAAATTCCCGGCGATTGTCAGACACGACAGCAGCATGGTAAGCGCCATCAATACGGGATAATCCCTGAAGCCCAGAGCTTCAAGCTGCACTCGCCCTATTCCCGGCCAGTTGAAAATCTGTTCAGTAATTATCGCTCCCGAAAACAGACCGGGAAGCTCAAAGCCCAGCAGCGTGATCGCCGGAAGGATGGCGTTTTTCAAGGCGTGCTTGAAAATGACCGTCCTCTCCTTCAGGCCCTTTGCCCTGGCCGTCCGGATAAAATCCAGCCGTATCACGTCCAGCATGCTGGTCCGGAAATATCTTGTAAGCGAGCCGATGCTCAGAAGGGTGAGGATCAACACAGGCAAAATCATGTGCCTGATTACCTCCGCGATATGAGCAAAGCCCGTCGTGATGCTGCCCGTGTCGATCATTCCGCCGATCGGCAGCAGCTTTAAGTCCACGGCGAATATCTTGATCATAAGCAGCCCGAGGAAAAACGACGGGAAGGACATCGCCGTGAAAACTCCCAGCGTAACAAGGGAATCGAACAGGGAGTATTGCCTTATTGCGGATATTACGCCTACAATCAGCGCGATGGACCAGGTGAGGATCATTGCGGTGACGGCGACGATAAAGGAATTCCATATGAATTTGTTCAGCAGCGAGGTGACCGGCTCCTGGTACTTCAGGGAAAAGCCGAAGTTGCCCGTGGCCACGTCCCTGACCCAGTAGAAATAGCGCTGCAGGATCGGCTTATCCAGCCCGTACATGACCTTCAGCTCATGGGCGCGTTCGGGCGTCAGCTTTCTGTTCGAGTCGATGTAGTCCCCGGGCAGCAGGGCGAACAAAAAGAAAATAATGATGGAAACGCCTATAAGCGTAGGGATCATCTGCAGGAATCTGCGCAATATATACCTTTTTATATTAAACACCCCCAAAAAAATGTCTAGCCGCGAAGGCTAGACATTTTCGCTTCAGTTTTTTCAATCACGGACGGATGCTTACGTTGGGCAGGCTCGCCGTTATTCCCGTGTAGCCGTCGATTTCAAAGCCCTGTATCCTGCTGTTGTACGCCGCTATGCTTTTCCTGTAGTTCAGCAGTATTACCGGCGGGTCGTCCGTCAGTTCCTTGAACAGTTCCTTATAAACCGCCTTCCGCTTTTCCACATCCGTTGTGCTCACGCTCTCGAGGAGCAGCCTGTCGACATTCGGATTGGAGTAGCCCGCGGCGTTTGCGGGGTGATTCGAGGAAAACTCTTCGACCGCATCGTTGGGGTCGGTCAATATGGAGGTGCTGACTGCCGCAAGGTCGTAGCTTCCGTCGTTCAGCTTTGCAACCAGCGCGTTAAAGTCCATGACCTCGGGATTGAGCTCGATGCCCAGCTCTTTATAGTTTTCCTGCGCTATGGGAATGAATTCGTCGTCCTTGGTCCGCGTCAGGTAGCTGATTTTGAGCTTCTGTCCGTCCTTTTCGCGGATGCCGTCCGAACCGGGCTTCCACCCGGCCTGATCCAGGAGCCCGTTTGCCTTTTCCGTGCTGAATTCGTACTTGTTTATACCCTCCTCGGTATATGCCCACGAAAGGGGGGAGGTGGGAACATTGGCCACCCTGCCGAACTCCTTGAACTTGGCGGTCACGAATTTCTGCCGGTCGAGACCGTAAATGAGAGCCTGTCTTACCAATTTGTCCTTCAGATACGGCTTTTTATTGTTGATATAGACAAAGCCGTAGGAGTTGACCGTAGAGATTCGGATATTCGCGAAGCCAAGCTCCTTCAGCTGCTCGACCATATCGTTGCTCGGCGGGGTAAAGCCGTCGTAATCCGTCTCGCCCGCCTGGAAGAGCTGGAATTTGGTTTCATTGGTCGTGACCTTGAATATGAGGCGCTCCGCCTTGGGCTTTCCGGCATAATAGTTTGCATTCGCCACGTAGCGTATTTCCTGGTCCGGGACATAGCTCTCGAACACAAAGGGACCTGCGCCCAGGGGCTTCGGATACAAATCCTTCAGATAATCCAGCTTGCCCCTCTGATATTTGCTGCCGTAATACGCCTTTGGCAATACGGCGCCGCCCAGGAGCGTCAGGGTCTGTGAATTGACCTTTTCGGTTGTTATTTCAACCGTCAGCGGGTCGATGATTTTAATGCCCTCGATTGAATCCGCCGTTCCTTCCTTGTAGGCCTTTCCGCCTTTAATAAAGGCGCGGGTGATATCTATGTATCCGGCGTATGCAGGGTCGTGCAGAAGTGTGAGGGTAAAAGCCACATCGTCCGCGGTAAGCGGAGAGCCGTCGCTGAATTTGAGGTCCTTCCTTAAATGGAAGGTATATTTCAGCTGGTCCGGAGAGACCTCCCAGTTTTCAGCCAGGCTCGGGACAGGCTTGCCTTCCTTGTCCAGGGTCACAAGCGAGGCAAAGATCGGCTCCGTGGCATTGCCATCCCAGCCGTTGTCGTAGAAATAGGGGAGAAAAACGCCGCCGGGAGCGGATATGGCTGCGACGAAGGTGTCTGTACGGCTTTTGGCCTTCTCCGGATTTTTGGAGGGATCGGCCGCATCAATGACCTGCACAGTGCTGTTCTGATCAATGACCACTTCCGCTGCCGCGCCGGAGGCGGACTGCCCTGCCGCGGCGGGACCGGAGGCCTGATCGGGCGTGGCCTGCCGGCTTCCGCAGGCCGTCAGGAGCAGAGCTGCGGCGATAGAGATAATGACCGGCTTCATCAATTTCTTTTTCATACATAGCACCTCGTATTATATTATTTACATTGCAATACCTTAGTAATTATATATGTTTTATAGGTAATGACGATATTGTACATTATATCTTGTTTGATGTCAATACATGTTAACATAATTTTAAATTGTAAAAAAACGAACGCAGCGTGTATTTCAGGCGCGAGGTGCAAATATAATTTTTATCTATATGATAATTTTGCAGCTTGAAAGAATTTTGACGCCTCGCTAGTTATGAATTCATTTTCATGGAAAAATATGATACTATTGTTGATAAGCGGGGAGGCAGAATCAATACAGGGTAAGGTCCTCAGCCGCTTCCCGCCTGAGCTTGCGGACCGGCGCAGGCATGCGTTTGGGCTGTTGGCCGCTCAGGCGGAAAATTGACCGGTAAAAGGATTGGCAGGCCTATGAATAAATACATGGGGTTTTATGAGCTCAAATCGCTCAACATACCAACCGTGCGGTGGGAGCGCTTCACAAGCGATACCCGCCTTGACGGCGGCAGGCTCTGGACCGTCCGCACCGCAGTCGAGAAGAGCGCCGACCTGCACCTGCCGCGGCTGATAGGGGCCGGTGCGGAGGAGGCCGAGAAAAAGGGCAGGGAAATGCTGGAGGCCTTTTCGGACGGAGGCCTGGTGATTTACTACCCTTATTTTATTGCCGAAAAAAGCGGAGTGCTTGAGATAAATAATTCAAGGACGGTCATAGAGGCTGTCGACAGGGACCTATGGAATCTCGTCACCTTTGGAATCAAGAACGTCACGATGGTGTACCCGAACGGCCCGGACGGTTCCGGCGCCGTCTTCCACGGCGACAGGAGCTTCCTGAGCGTCGGGGAGGTCGAAGAGCTGCGTAAATACTCCGGCGTCATCAGAGGCTCATACAGGGATGAATTGAACGAAGGAAAATCCATCCTTGCCGAGTGGAGCTATGCATACGACACCGATGTAGGCAGGAAGCCTCTGGGAGATAGGTATCTGGTGTTCTTTGAGCTCAGAAGCCTTTAGGCTTCATTCCTCGCGGTATTTGCCGTTGATTTCCCTGACGACGCTGATGACCGCGTCCACCTGCTGCGGGTTCAGACCTTCGGCGGCGCTGACAAGCCTCTTCATCTCGATGGAAAGAATCTCCGGTATCTCGCCGAGCAGCTCGGAGGTTGTCGTATTGAGGACCGAGGCCAGCTTCTGAAGTATTTTCAGGCTGGGATGTCGCTTGCCCTTCTCTATCTGGCTGATGAACTGCGACTTGACGCCTGCCGCCGCACCCAGCTGTACTGTTGTCATGCCCATTGCTTTTCTGAATCTTGTTACATTTGCGCCTAGTTCCATACTTACCTCACAAATAAAATTATCGCTCACAGCTATATTCTTATTATATTTACCAAATATTTATTTTACAAGATAAAACTAGAAAAATAGAGAAAAACGCAGATTTTTTGCCGTGAATGTAGCTGGAAGTTACATTTGACGGTTGATACAAAGCAAAATGTTGTATAAAATAGCCAAAAGGAGGAAAATGAGATATGAACAGGATAAAAGAGGCGCGCCTCAGAAAGAAACTGACCCAGAAGCAGCTCTCCGAACGGTCGGGCTTGTCCCAGGCATACGTCAACGAGCTGGAAAACGGGAGGAAGGCCAATCCCTCAAAAGCCGTCCTGGAAAAGCTGGCGGCGGCCCTGGAGGTGCCTTTGGCCGAAATACTCGGGAAGGAGGGCGGCTCAGCGGCTGAAGCCGACGGCAAAAATTACGAATGATGCTTGCGAAGCCTTTTAAGACACTGCTCAAACGGGCGGGGAGGTTTTTTTTCGGCGATATCGGCGACGGCTGGCGCATTGTGGACATGAAGAGCGGGAGAGCGGCCGCCAAAACCATGAGGATGCTCGACGGGACGCTTAGCTGCGCGGGGACCGGCAAGGGGTTCATAATAATATACGCGCAGAAGGATGAAAAAAGGAATTTCGACTCGCTATCCCCGATGCATGTTTTACTGGAGACGTCGGTAGAGAACCTTTCAAGATTTTATGCTCCCGCACAGGCTCAGGAAATCTATTCGGCATACAACCGTTTCAACAGGATCCGCCGGGAGAGCGGGCGTTAAGTCCACCGGGGGGTCCTTCTATTTTTATCATTCGATGGGGCAGCCGGCCTGCATAGTGAATATATTGATAATGATCACCGGCAAATGTAGCAAACGCGGAGGCTGCCCATGAAAAGGAACACGAAAAAAAACGACCCGCACAAGAAGCTGCCTGAAAATGAGGGCGCGGAGAAACAAAGCGGAGGTCTTTCGGAGTATGCGGCAAAGCTGATACCCGAAGGAGCGGTCATGGATTTTGTATTTTATGAGGATTTTGACGGAGACGGCGCAAGGGAGGCTTTTATAGGCTTTACGGAATTTTCCCCCTTTCCGCCGGAGTCTTCGATTCTATATATCAAACCGTCTGATGACGGATACTCCCACAAATGGCTTTTGCCGCGCGACAGCGGCATCTGCGAGGGCTGTCCGGGCATTTATGAAAATGCGGCCGCGGCGGATACCGACGGCGACGGCAGGCCGGAGCTCGTGATCAGCTTTGCCGCGGGCAACGGGCATTATCTTACGCTTTGCATCTTTGACTGCCCGGAGGACCTGCCCGTCCTCGCCTGGCAGTCGGAGGAGGTCTTTTACCACGGGAATGCGGAGGTGGGGGATTTCGACGGCGACGGCCTGTACGAGATAGCGGTCGAGAGAGGAGTGAATACCGGACAGGAGATACTTGCGCTGAACGAGGCGTGCTATCATGTCCGCGAAGGGCTTTTGTTCAAGTGGGACGGCTCGGCCTACGCCGGGACGCCTGCCCGTGTTAGAATGCCTTACCAGAGCTACAATGCGGCTGTCAGCTTTTTATTATGCCTGTGGAAGAAGGAATACAAAAGCTGCTTTAATATGGCCGTGCTGCCTGTATTCCTCGGCCTGGAGGGGCTTGACGACAGCAGTCCCGCCGCTTTCAGCAGATATGCCTCAAGGAAGCTCAGGCCCGTCCTTATGAGAAATCTTGCAAAAGGAAAGCTCATCCCTGCAGAGCCCTGCGACACCTGCTGTCTTTTCTGCGGCGCCGAGGACGACATAACGGTCGAGCTCTCGCCCGACAGCGGCCTTGTTAGGATCTCCGGCATCAGCCTGTTCAAAAGGATTTTGCATTAAAAGCCGGTTTTACGGAACCTTGCGATAGTAAGTTACGTCTGTTGAATATAATAGTAATATATGGTATCATTGTTTTATAAATATCCTTGCCTGCGAGCCCTGAACACTTCTATATATAACGTTTGTGCAAATGATAAAGGAGGTCTATATGGAAAACGCCATCAAGATCAGTTTCTCCGCTATTACCCACATAGGCGCGGCCTGTACGGTCAATGACGACAGAATATATGCGAACGGAAGGTTCATGCATGTCAGTGAATCCGAATATTCCGGCGTTTCACTGGAAACGGGCGGAAAGCAGTTCCTCTTTGCCCTGTCCGACGGCATGGACACCGGCGCTTCGGGAATATCCATGATGGAGGACTTGAAAAAGCTGCACGGAAAGATGAAGAACAGCTCAAGGGACATCCAGGTGAAGCTCGATGAACTGAGCGAGTGTGTCGACCAGTCGAGCAACCTGCTGTTCAGCATGTCCCTGGGTGAGAATGACGAGAGGCTGAAAAAGCCCGCCTTTGCGGGGATCCTTATTGAGGACGGCAGCATTGCGGCCGTCAATCTGGGCAGCAGCAGGATTTACAAGCTGGACGGGGACAATTTCAAGCTGATGGTCAACGACTACAAAAGGACCGAACGGCTGCTGAAAATGGGCATAATCAACGACGAGCAGGCGGACATGCTCTCCGACAAGTACAAGACGGCGGGAAGCGACGGCAAGGTGACGGTAAAAAAATCCGATATTTACGCATTGAGGGAAGGTACGGTTTATCTGCTTTGCAGCAGGGGCCTGACCGACTCGGTCAATGAAGAGACCATATACGACATCATTTCGTCTGGGGCCGAAACCGACGTCATGGCTGACATGCTGCTCAAAGAGGCGCTTCAGAATGACGCGGGGGATAATGTCACGGCCGTTGTGTTCAGGGTTGAAAGCGTGGAAGGGGAGGCGCTCACGGGGACGGGGACAAGGAGCGTTCCGTCCAGGAACATTTCCGGGAAGATAAACAGGCTCAGCCGCAATGTAAAGAAAAGGCAGGTTGACGTATCAAGACTGGCATCCATGCTCGTGCTGTTCATTGTGGCTGCGGCGTTCATATTCGGAGCCGTCACGCTCTACCTGAATTACAGGGCGCAGCAGGACGACCAGCAGGTGGTAAACGACGCGTCGTCAACAAATACGGATGGCTTGCCGGAAGGCGGAGATGAAGACACGGCTGCTCCCGAATCCTCAGACGTAGAGGATGTCAACGCAGAGGGCGATACTCTTAATCCGGCCGAGGGCGCGGAAACCGATACCCCCGACAGCGAGGAAGCCGCGGTTCCCGGCGAAGGGACCACTTATAAGGTGAAGCCCGGAGACAACCTTATGGCCATAAGCGAGAAATATTACGGCGACAGGAGCAAATACAAGCTCATCATGGAGGCCAACGGCATAACGAATCCGGATAAGATAACCGTGGACCAGATACTGAAAATACCGGCCGAGCAGCCTGCCGGCGACTGAGCATTTGCCGCAGGGCGCGCCTGCATGCCCCGAGGAGGCGGTATGCAGACGCGCCGGCAAAGGAAATACACGGAAATATACCCCTTGATTTTTTCCATAAATATAGTATAATTTATATAAGGTCAAGGAAAGTCAAAGTCAGCATGATTCATAAAGCTTCATTGTGCATGTAAAAGAGGTGTTTTGCTTGAAATACAGGGATTATTACGAGATACTGGGCGTGGACAAAAAGGCCGGTCAGGATGAGATAAAGAAGGCTTACAGGAAGCTTGCCAAGAAATACCATCCCGACGCGCATCCCGGGGATAAGAACGCCGAGGAGAAATTCAAGGAGGCCAACGAGGCCTACGAGGTGTTGGGCGACGCCGAAAAGCGGAAGCGGTACGACCAGTTCGGCATGGAGGAGCAGTTCAGCAACGGTACGGATTTCGACCCCTCTCAATACGGCTTCGGGAATAACGTCCGCTACCAATACGGCAATGCCGGGAGCGGCTTCAGCGACTTCTTCAATATGTTTTTCGGCGGCAGCCCCTTCAACACCGGGGACCTTTTCGGCCAGGGCCGGACCAAAGGCGGAGCTTCCGCGCACAGCCGCCGGATGAAGGGCGAGGACAGCGAGGCGGTGATCGGCGTCACCGTGCAGGAGGGCTTCAACGGGGCGGAGAAGCGGATAAACTTAAGGACCGGAGGCGGGGACAGGACGATAGCCTTCAATATACCGTCCGGGATAAAGAGCGGCGAGAAGATAAAGCTTGCGGGTCAGGGAAATCCCGGCTTCAACGGCGGTCAGAACGGCGACCTTTACCTTACGATAGAAATAGCGCCCTGGAACGGCTTTGAGCCGGAAGGGGCCAACCTTCTGGCAAGCATGGATCTGATGCCGTGGGAGGCCGCTCTCGGCGCCGAAATACCTTTCAATACGCTGGATGGCAGGATACTGGTAAGCGTACCCGCAGGCATACAGACGGGTAACCGCATAAGGGTTGCGGGAAAGGGCTACAGGGACAGGACCGGAGCGAGAGGAGACCTGTATATCAGGGCCAGGATTGTCAACCCCGCGGTCCTTACGGCAAAGCAGAGGGAATTGTACGAAAAGCTGAAACAGACCGCGCCTGAGCGGGTTCACAGATAGGGGAGTGATACGATGGATTTCGACAGATTTACGGAAAAGGCGCAGCAGGCGGTGGCTTCCGCACAGGAAATTGCTCTGCGCATGAGCCACCAGCAGGTGGACGGGGAGCATCTCCACCTGGCGCTGCTCAATCAGGAGGACGGCTTGATACCCAGGCTGATCTCCTTCATGGAGGGGAATCCCTCGCTTGTCGCGGGGGATATAGAAGCCGCGCTCGGCAAGCTGCCGTCGGTATACGGCACGGGAGCGGGCAGCCTTTATGCCTCCAGGAGGTTCAATGAGATACTCGTCCATGCCGGCGACGAAGCAAAAAAGTTCAAGGACGAATACGCGGGCGTGGAGCATATTTATCTTGCGCTGCTCAGGGAGAGGAACACGCCTTCGGAGGCCGTATTCCGCCGCCACGGCATAACCAGGGAGAAATTCCTGGCCGCCCTCGGCAAGGTGAGGAGCAACCAGCGCATCACCTCTAAAAATCCCGAGGAGACCTACGAAGCGCTGGCAAAGTTCGGCAGGGACCTTGTGGAGCAGGCGCGCAAGGGAGGACTGGACCCGGTGATCGGAAGGGACGCTGAGATCAGGCGCGTCATAAGGATACTGTCCCGGAGGACGAAAAACAATCCGGTGCTCACGGGCGAGCCCGGCGTGGGAAAGACCGCCGTGGTGGAGGGGCTTGCACAAAGGATACTTAAGGGCGACGTACCGGAAGGCCTGAAGGACAGGACGGTCTTCGCGCTGGATATGGGCGCGCTGATTGCGGGAGCCAAATACAGGGGAGAGTTCGAGGAGCGCCTCAAGGCCGTGCTCAAAGAGGTGGAAAAATCGCAGGGCAGGATCATCCTGTTTATCGACGAGCTGCACAACATCGTGGGCGCGGGCAAGGCGGAGGGCGCGATGGACGCGGGCAACATCCTCAAGCCCATGCTTGCCAGGGGCGAGCTGCACTGCATAGGCGCCACGACGCTCGACGAATACCGGAAGTACCTTGAAAAGGATGCGGCCCTTGAAAGAAGGTTCCAGCCAGTACTGGTGGATCAGCCCACCGTAGAGGATACCGTTTCCATACTGAGGGGTCTGAAAGAGAAGTTTGAGATACATCACGGGGTCAGGATCACGGACAACGCCATAATAGCCTGCGCGGTGCTTTCAAACAGGTATATCAGCGACAGGTTCCTGCCCGACAAGGCGATAGATCTGATGGACGAGGCCGCTGCCATGATCAGGACCGAAATAGACAGCATGCCCGCAGAGCTGGATGAAGCCAGCAGGCGCATAATGCAGCTTGAGATAGAGAAGCAGGCGCTGATACGGGAAACGGACAGGAGCTCGCTGGAGAGGCTCGCCATCCTGGAAAAGGAGATCTCCGGGCTGAAGGAGCAGGCCGACGCCATGAAGGCCCAGTGGGAAAATGAAAAGAAAAATATCGGAAGGGTCAAGGAGCTGAAGCAGCAGCTTGAGGACGTGAAGATGAAGATAGGCGAGGCCGAGCGCAGGTACGACCTCAACGAGCTTGCGGCCTTGAAGCACGGCACGCTGCCGGAGCTTGAGCGCCGGCTGGAGGATGAGAAGCGCAGGCAGGAGGCCTCCGGCGTAAAGCCGCTGCTCAAGGAGGAGGTCACCGAGGAGGAGATCGCCGAAATAGTGTCCAAGTGGACGGGAATACCGATAACAAAGCTTGTCGAAAACGAGAAGGAAAAGCTGCTAAACCTGGAGGCGATACTGCATAAGCGGGTCATAGGCCAGGATGAGGCTGTGACGGCCGTTGCCGACGCCGTGCTGCGCGCGCGCTCGGGCCTGAGGGACCCCGGCAAGCCAATAGGCTCCTTTATTTTCCTCGGCCCTACGGGGGTGGGAAAGACCGAGCTTGCGAAGGCGCTCTCCGAAGCGCTGTTCGACACAGAGGAAAACATCGTCCGCATAGATATGAGCGAGTACCAGGAAAAGCACACCGTTGCGAGGCTGATAGGAGCGCCTCCCGGCTATGTGGGCTACGAGGAGGGCGGACAGCTCACCGAAGCCGTGAGGCGGAAGCCGTACAGCGTCGTCCTGTTCGACGAGATCGAAAAGGCCCATCCGGAGGTCTTCAACGTACTGCTGCAGCTGCTCGACGACGGCAGGCTGACGGACAGCCAGGGCAGGACGGTGAATTTCAAGAATACAGTCATCATCATGACCTCAAATATGGGAAGCCACTACCTCCTGGAGGGCATCGACAGCGCCGGCGACATCAGCGAAGCCGCCAGGGAGACCGTGATGTCCGAACTGAGGCGCAGCTTCAAGCCCGAGTTCCTGAACCGCATCGACGAAATCGTAATGTTCAAGCCGCTGCGGAAAGCAGAGATCATTAAAATAATCGAGCTGTCGCTGGCCGAGATCGGCGGCAGGCTGGCCGACCGGCATATAGCGCTTGCGGTGACCGACGGCGCGAAGCTTTTTATTGCCGATACCGCCTATTCTCCGGCCTATGGGGCGAGACCGGTCAAGCGGTATCTGCAGAAAGCCGTGGAAACAGAGATAGGCAGGATGCTCATAAAAGGCGACGCCGGAGAGAATTCGTCAATCGAGGTCGAAGCGCAGGGCGAAAAGCTCGCACTGCGGGTGAAATGATGCTTTGTACCCCATTATGAATATTTTGAGAGCCGTTTGACCAATAATAGTTTCTGATAAAACTATGCTTTGACGGAGATAGGATGATATTCATTTATAACTGCTACGGCGGGACACATACCTCTTCGCTTGCCTCGGAAATCCACCTGAAGAGGCTGCCCTTGGACAGGCTGCCGACAAAAGCAGAGATTCTCGGGGCCAGATATTTCAACAAGCTGACCTACAAGGATATGGGAAGGTTCATATTCCGCGGTACGGACGACGAGGGCAACAAGGTCTTTACTCTGGGACGCGGCATGTCGAAGGCGATCCTGCCCTGTGTGGAAAATCTGCTGAAGCTGGCGCATGACGAGTGCGGGGTAGGGGAAAAGTTCATTCTGTCGAACCTTTCTCCGACGGTGCCGCCTGCCATGACCATGGGGGGCTTCCTTTCCAGGGGCCTGGGCATCAATTTCCTTGGCGTACCGCTGCTCGTGACCGGCACAAAGCAGGCGTACGGGAGGATAATAAGCATCGTGGAAAGGACCAGGGAAAAGGCCAAAAGCTTTGAAGGCAGCATACTGGTCATGAACAACCAGGACAAACAGATCTGAAGAGCGATAAAAGAGCGATAAAAAAGTCCCAGGGCGCAGAGCCCCGGGACTTTTGTGCATCCGGCCCGGGGCCGGATTGCCCGAACAAGCTTCCATGTGTCTGGCACAGGAAGCTACGTTATGATTATACCGCCGTCCTGAAGACCCTCGTCGGGCTTCCCCTTAACGATAGATTTTTTCCACCTGCCCGAGTAATAGTATGCGAGGCTTATGATGATACCCACCGCGAAGCCGATGTCAACGGAAAGCCAGATGCCGTGTATCTGCAGGCTTGTTTTGGAAAGCACCGCAGCCAGTGGCACCCTGACGGCCCATATGGTTATGATCGTGAAGGCCATGGTGACCATTGTCTTGCCTGCGCCGTTTATGATGCCGTTCGATATGAACAGTATTGCGAAGAGTATATATGCGCAGCCTACGATCCTGAGGTAACCGACCCCGATGTCAAGCACGGGAGGCTCGTTTATAAACATCATGAGCATCAGCCGCGGAAACGCCACGATTACAGCCGAAAGCACCAGCGTGACGGCCGAGGTCATTATCACGCCCCACTTGAACACTTCCTTGACCCTGTCGGGTCTTCCCGCGCCGAGATTCTGGCCTGCCAGAGCCGAAGCCGCCATGCCGAAGGACATCATCGGCATAAAGACGATGTTTTCTATCCTGGCCGCCGCGCCGAAGGCCGACGTGGCTACTGCTCCGAAGGCGTTCACGAAGCCGGTGATGAAGGCGGAGCTGATGGAGACCAGCATCTGCTGTATCATGGACGGGAAGCCGAGCTTGAAGATCAGATAGGTCAATTTCCTGTCCAGTGTCAGCTTTTTCAGATTAATAGCCACAAAATGGTTCTTACGGCTCAGGTAGATCATTGCCATGATAAAGGCAAGGGTCTGGGCTATGAGCGAAGCGTATGCGGCGCCGTCGAGACCCAGCTTCGGAAACGGTCCTATTCCGATGATCATGAGCGGGTCGAGCACGGCGTTTATCGCGACGCCGATCACCATGAATATCAACGGGGTTTTTGTATCGCCGATGCCCCTGAGTATCGAAGTGACCAGGAAGGTGAGGAATATGAGGATGAAGCCGGCTATAGATATTTTGAGATAGCTGGAGGCCATCGAGAAAATCTCGGGCGGCGTGTCCATCAGCCTTAGTATGAAGTCGCTGGCCAGTATTCCTGCTATTGTAAGCACCGCGCCCATGATCAAGGCGATACTGAAGGAAGTGTTGACGACCTTCTCAACCATTTTGTAGTCCTTGGCGCCATAGTACTGCGATACAAGTATGGTCGTGGCCAGCGTGGCTCCGGAGGCAAGCGAAATCAGCATGAATATGATGGGAAAGCTGACCTGCGTGGCTCCGACCGCGTCTGCGCTGACCTTATGGCCGACCCAGATGGTGTTTATAATGCTGTAGCCCGTCTGCAGCAGGTTGCCCAGCAGCATGGGCATGGAAAAGTTAAGCAGATGCCTTGGGATGCTTCCGGTTGTGAGGTCCTTGCCGAATTTCTGACTCATGTTTCATCTCCAATCGATATATCCATAAATACTACATTAAATATTGCAGTTTTTCAAGGATGAAATTTGATAAAGAACGGTTATAGCTGTTTTTTAAGTATTTCCTTCAGGCTGCCGGCCACGAAGCAGACGTCTTCCCGGCTAATCCAGCAGTGCGTCACAAGCCTCATGACGCCGCCGCCCGGCGGGTTCGCCCTGATGCCCCGCTGAGCCAGCCCCTCCATCAGCACGCCGGTATCGCAGCCGGTGGCGGAAAGATCAAAATAGACCATATTTATATGGATGCCTTCAAGCTCCACCCTGACCCCTGGGATGTCCGAGAGCAGCCTTCCGAGCAGATGGGCGTTTTCATGGTCCTCTCCGAGCCTCTTTGTCATCTTTTCGAGGGCGACCAGCCCTGCCGCCGCGAGCATGCCCGCCTGCCGCATCCCGCCGCCCATGAGCTTGCGCCCCTTGCGTGCTTTTTCGACGAACTCCCTGCTCCCGGCGAGCATCGAGCCGACGGGGGCGCACAGTCCCTTTGAGAGGCAGAACATGACGGAATCGGCATAGCGGGTGATTTCACCGGCGTCAACCTTCAAATATTCCGCGGCGTTAAAAAGTCTCGCGCCGTCAAGATGCACCGGTATTCCGTGCTCGAGCGCTATATCGCGGATCGCCTTCATATTTTCAAGCGGGATTACCCTTCCGTTTGAATGGGCGTTTTCAAGGCAGATGAGCCCTGTTTCGGGGCAGTGTATATCTTCATCCCGGATTTTGGACCGCACAAGCGCGGGGGACAGCGTGCCCCTGTCCGACAAGAGTGTTCTCAGCTGCACTCCGGCGATTACCGAGGAAGCCCCGACCTCATGCTCGACGATATGGCAGTCGTCGCCCAGGAGCACCTCCGCGCCCCTCCGGCAGTGGGTCAGAAGCGCAAGCTGGTTCCCGAAGGTCCCGCTGGGGACGAAAAGAGCCGCTTCCTTGCCGCTGACGGCGGCGGCGTATTCCTCGAGCCTCTTCATGGTGGGGTCGTCTCCGTACACATCGTCGCCGACCTCCGCCCGGTACATTGCTTCGCGCATTTCAGGGGTAGGGTTTGTAACAGTATCGCTTCGCATATCTATTATTTTCATATCATCAACCTCCACATAAAGAACATTATAAAGCTACGGAATATTAAGTACAAGATATAAAGTATTAACAGAGGCCTTGATATTATTAACAGAAAAAAACAGGCTTTGAAGAGGTTTTACCACGTATGAATAGAAGCTAAGGCATCGGCATGTGCCGGGTGTGATCATGAAAAGAGGATATCTATGATGGAATCGACATAAGCGTCTCTTTGCTCTTTGCTGCTGAAATCCATATCGGCTGTTTTAATGAGCACATCCTTGCGTAAAAATGCGACCTGGATCGAGGACAGAAGCATATGAAGCAGAAGCTGCGCTTCACCGTCGGTTTTTTTGCCGCCGCAGACCTCTTTTATCAGAGGCAGGTAGGCTTTTTGTACCTGGATGCTGTTATCGTCCGCGTTTCCCGCCTGGAGGTCGGTAAGAATGGAAACTCTTGAGATGCCGGGGTTTGCGGCCAGAAATGCGCAGGTGGATTTGGCCAGAAGCCTCAGCTTGTCTGCGGGCTTAACATCCAGGCTTTTGTACAGCGGCTCAAACTTTTCGACCTCCAGATTTATTATCCTCTGGACGCAGATATTAATAAGATTCTCTTTCGTCTGGAAATGATAGTTGATAAGACCCGTGCCGACACCCGCCCTGGCGGCTATATCCCGGATGGTTATAATGCTTGTATCCCCGTGACGCTCGATTAGTTTCATCGCAGCCGTTATTATTATTTCCCGAGCGGCGGCATTCTTTTTTATCATTCGTCCTCCGCATGCAGCCGCCCCGGTATTATCTCGATGGCAGCAAAAAGCTGAATCTTGCTATGACAATTTTAATAATAATGATAATTGTAATCATTGTCAACGCAGACTTCGGATCGCTGAAGAGAGGTATTTTGAATCTGAAAAGCTGGGACAGCGATATTAAAAGGGCCAGCGAGCCCAGTACGTACCCGGCGACGGTCAATGGATGCGCCGGAGCTTTGGTCACAAAAATACCAATAGCTCCGAACACACACATGAGAAATCCCATAACCCCCAGAACTATTACGGCAGTCCTCGTATCTCTTATAAAAAGGAACGTTTTTCCGGAAAATCCTGCATATAGGGCTATTAACCCGATGATGCCCGAAAGGATGTACAGCGGCATATTCATTTTCATGCTTGACCCCCCAAAAATACTGAACTACGTCCTGAACATAGATTGGAACAATGTTCAATTAATATTACCATTTACTATGCGTATTGTCAAGCCCCGGTACGGCACATCACACATAAACCGCGGAGGTCCCCGCTATCCGTCATGGGCAGGTAGGGCACGCCTGCGGCAGAAACATAAAATTTCATTTTTTTACTCTCGGGATTTCATTTTTATACATTCATGTTTTCATTGATTGCAGCTAAAATTGAATCACAGCCAGTAAATTTATAAATAATAAGGGAGGCAAGAAAATGAGAAAGGCAATTTCCATCCTGATCTGCCTGGCATTGGCAGTAGGCCTGCTTGCAGGCTGCGGCAGCGGCGGCGCAAGCCAGAGCGCGACGACGGCGCCAAGCCAGGAGCAGCCCGAATCCACAACTCCTGCGGAGCAGCCGGCAAGTACCCCGGAACCCCCGGCCCCGCCCGTTACCCTGAACCTGCTTTTCTACAGTCCGGAATTGACCGAGCAGTATAACGACATGAAGTCCGAATATAATAAGGAAACCGGAAATACGCTCGATATCACCGTCCTGCAGAACGATTACACCACGGTGCTGAGCGCGAAGCTGAACTCGGGCGACATACCCGACGTGTTCATGAGCAGCGCCTATGCGGATAACGTTACTTATAAAGACTATTCCTACGATCTGACCAACGAGGAATTCATAAAATTGCTGGAGCCGACGGCATTGACGGGCGTTACCCTTGACGGCAAGGTCACGGGCTATCCCTTCCTGGTCCAGTCGCATTCCTTCATCTACAATAAAAAATTATTTGCGGACGCCGGAATAACAACGCTTCCGAAGACGCTCAAGGAGTATGAGGCCGTCTGCGAGCAGCTGAAGGCCAAAGGGATACAGCCCTTCGCAACAGGCTTCAAGGAGTGGTGGGTCCTTCCCCAGACCGGATGGCAGGCGCTCGCTCCCGTCAAGGACAGCTATGAGGGCGACTATGCCAAGTTTGTCGACGCTTTGAACACAGGCGCTTTGAAATTCAAGGATATCAAGGAAATGAACAATGTGTTCGACCTTCTCGACCTTATTAAGAAATACGGCGGCAACAAGCCCATGGAGTCCGATTTTAACGACCAGACCGCGTCGTTTGCGGCGGGTAAGGTTGCCATGATCCATCAGGGCAACTGGGCCGAGGATACGATTGTAAAGACAAATCCCGACATCCAGATAGGATATCTTGTCGGTCCTGTGGGAGACGACGGCAGCAAGGCCGGCATCATGTACGATTCCAACCAGACCCTCAGGGTTGCGAAGGACGGCGAGAAGGTGCAGGCTGCGCTTGCATGGCTGAACTGGCTCACTACCTCGGATTACGGCAAAAATTGGATACCCGGAAAGGTCAAGCAGATGTCGCCTATAAAGGGAGCGGCGGCCCCGGAAGCACAGCTGGCGAAAGAGACCTCCGCCATGCTTGGAGCAGGCACTCCTTCCTATCCCTGGTTCTACCAGAGATTCCCCAACGGCGCGGAGCAGGGGCTGGGCACCATACTCCAGGCTTACTGCGCGGGCGGCAAGACAAGGGAGCAGACCCTGGACGAGCTTGATAAGCTTTACGGGACGCTTGTACAGAATCAGAAATAGTTTTCAGGATAGATGTGAAATCCGGCCGGAAGGGTCCTCCTTTCGGTCGGATTTTTAAAACGGCACAGGTGAACGTAAAGCATTGCATCCGGCTACCTAAAGGAGTGATACTAGCACAATGGCTTTTCAAAACAAACCCAAACCTGGAAACGGGGCTTTAAAAAGCAACCGGTCCGGCTTCAAAAGGTTTACGGAGTTTTCCGCATTTACCCTTCCGGCGATTGCCGCAATCCTGATCTTCGTGGAAATCCCGTTTATCATGAGTTTTTTTTATTCCTTCACCAAATGGAACGGCATTGACAAATCGCCCAAATTCATAGGGCTTGGAAACTATAAGCAATTGCTGACGAACGACATGAACATGGGAAGCGCCTTGATTTTCACGCTTCTGCTGACGATCTGCATGGTGGCCGCCATCAATTGCCTGGCGCTGCTCCTGGCGATCATCCTGGACAGCGACATAAGGGGCAGGAACATCCTCCGCGCCGCATTTTACATTCCGAACATAATAAGTCTGATAGTCATCGGCTATATATGGAGATTTATATTCTCAAAGGCCTTTGATTCGCTCTACGAGCTGACCCATTCCGGCATATTCATGATAAGCTGGCTGGGCGATTCGAGGTATGCGTTTGTGAGTATACTGCTGGTCACCGTCTGGCAATCGATCGGTTTTTACCTGGTTATATACATCGCAGGACTTCAAACCGTACCGAAGGATGTCGTCGAAGCGACATACATTGACGGGGCAAACCCCGTAAGAAGGTTTTTCTCGGTAACGCTGCCGCTGATTATGCCTTCCATCACTGTTTGCGTCTTTTATTCCCTCTCCAACGCAATGAAAACCTTCGACGTTATCTTCAGCCTCACCTACGGAGGACCAGGTACCTCTACGACCAGCATCGCGCTGGATATTTACAAAACGGCCTTCAGCGAGAACAATTTCGGCTATGCCACGGCAAAATCCGTAGTCCTGTTTTTGATGATACTTATTATCACCGTACTGCAGGTTACGGTATTTAAAAGCAAAGAGGTGGAAGTATGAGTAAAAATATATTTAAAACCATCGCCAACGTGCTTTTGTTTCTCCTGGCGTTATTGTATCTGTATCCCTTGATACTGGTAATCATAAATTCGATGAAAACCTTCCAGGAGGTTATGACCAACGTCGTTTCACTGCCCTCCCGGATAAGCTTTGAAAACTATGTGAAGGCCTTCCGGCTGATGGAATACCCCAGCCTGTTCCTGAACACCTTCATCGTAACCCTTGTCGGAGTCGCGGGCGTCGTGGTCATAAGCTCCATGGCGGGCTACAAGCTGTCGCGGACAAAGACCCGGTACAGCTGGCTGATTTTTATCATCTGCATAGCGCCGATGATGATTCCGTTCCACTCGTTCATGATATCCCTGGTCAAAATGGCAAGGCTGCTGCACGTCATCAACTCCACCTGGGGCCTGGGCATTATATACTGGGGCCTGGGCGCTCCGCTGGCACTTTTCATGTTCCACGGCTTCGTAAAGACCATACCCAAGGAGCTGGACGAATGCGCGATCATTGACGGGTGCAGTCCCTTCAGGGCGTTTTTCAACATCATATTTCCGCTGCTCAAGCCTGTGACGGTTTCGGTAATTGTCATCAATACCATGTGGATGTGGAACGACTTCCTGCTTCCGCTCCTGATGCTCAATGGCAACCAGAAGAGCAAGACCTTGCAGATAGCGGCCTACGGCTTCTTCGGGCAGTACAAGATCGAATGGCACTTTGCCATGGCCGGCGTCCTGATGGTGATTATCCCTCCGGTCATCCTCTTTATTGCCTTGCAGAAATATATTATCAAGGGAATGGTTGCGGGAGCGATAAAAACATAAATTCAGAAGCGATACCGTATCCATAATTGAAATTTATATGATATTATGTAAACATGAACTTTCAAATGCCCGATTTTAGGCGCATACACGGTGAGGTTGACATGCATATAAATGGTTTCAGACGGAAGCTTTTGTCTATAACGGAGCTATTCATGGGCAGTTTGACAAGGAAGCTTGTCGTCGTGTTTTCACTGGTAGTCTCTGTTTTTATAATCGCGATCATCTATGTCTCCTACAACAGGACAAGCACAATACTCAAGAATGACTTCATTTTGAACTATAAAAACGTATTAAGGTTCGACAATGAAAATCTTGACGGCTATTTTGAGCAGATTGACGACCTTTCCCTCATACTGAGGAAGGACGACAGATTTATGAACATCCTCCTCACCCGATCCGAGGATTACACGAGCATGACCTATGTCCAGAACATGGTGAGATACCTTTTTTTCACAAGGACGGACATAGAAGGGCTGCAGTTCTATATCAACTCGAGCCGGACGCTCAACCAGATATCGCATTCCGTCCCCAACCTTCACGTATCCGAGTCCTGGGATTATACCTCCCAGGAATGGTATGCCGTCGCGTCCGGCGGAAAATATTACAGGGACATCGTGCCCGGGGCCGACGGCGGCACGGCGGGAGCTCCGGGGAATGTCTTTTTTACCTTTCACAGGGTTTACATCAATATCAGCGACGCAAGACCCATATGCGCGATTTCATTGTCCTTCAATTATAAGGAGCTGAACAAGCTGATAAAGGACTCAAACTCGGGCGAAGAAGGCTTTTTCGGGATATTCGACAGCCGCGGCACGCTGTTTTATGCCAACAGCCCCGACTTTTCAGGCTTTGCGGAGAAAAACGACATTGCCGCCAGAACGGACGACCGCGCCGGGACGGGCTATTTCACGCTGCACGACGACAGCAAGGATTATCTTGCCATCTACGACATATCGGACGTCTACAAGTGGAAAATAGTCAAGCTCATACCGCTGGACCTGGTCAATGTAAAGGCGGAGCAGACGAGGGACCTGAACATCTACATAGGCCTGTCCTGCATTGTCCTGCTCATTATCACGATTATGTACATATCCAATGCCATCACCGGTTCGCTGAGAAGGCTCACCAGGAAAATAGACACGGTGGGGAGCGGGAATTTCGACGTGCAGGCCGAGGTCAAGGGTAACGACGAGGTGGCGGCGCTGTCCAGGAAATTCAATTCCATGGTCGTGCAGATCAACGAGCTGGTCAATGAAGAGTACAGGGCCAAGCTCGGCGAGAAGAACGCCCGGGTGAAGGCGCTCGAAGCCCAGCTCAACCCGCATTTCCTGTACAACTCCCTCCAGGCCATAGCTTCAAAGGCGGTGCTCAACGGCATGAAGGACGTCGGAAGGATGATAGAGGCGCTGGCCCATACCTTCAGATACTGCGTAAAGGGAGGCAACATCGTCACGATATCGGAGGAAATCCAGCATATCCGAAACTACCTGGCAATACACAAAATCAGGTTCGAGGACAGATTGACCGTTGAAATATCAATACAGGAGGACATCGAGGATCTGCTTATACCGAAGCTGTCCATCCAGACGATCGTGGAGAATTCGGTGAAATATGCGCTGGAGCAGGCCACGGAATCCATATTGATCCGAATATCCACGTATTCCGAGGAGGGGAAGTGCGTCATAGACATTTCGGACAACGGCCCCGGAATGGCGCCTGAGCTCCTGGAAGCCGTCAAGGACAGCCTGCAGGACATCAACTGGCTGGACAATGCCAGCGACAGCATCGGGCTTAAAAATCTCAATTCAAGATTAAAGCTGATGTTCGGCGAGGAGGCCGGACTTACCATAGAAAGCGGTGTGAATCAAGGCACGGATGTCAAATTGATGCTGCCTATCGGAAAACAGGGAGGGGACCTGATTGTATAAGGCTTTGATTATTGACGACGAAAAACCCGTCAGGCAAATTATTGCGGCGCTTGGGAAGTGGAAGGAGCTCAATATCGACGCGACCTTCGAGGCGGTCGAAGGTCGGCAGGGCCTAGGAATTTTGAGGGAGAAAAAGCCCGACATCGTGTTTGTGGATATGAAGATGCCTGTGATGGACGGGGTGGAATTTTTGAAGATAGCCACGAACGAATTTCCGGACGTCAAGTATATCGTCATCAGCGGCTATGATGATTTTGAGTATACCAAGCAGGCGATAAAGTCCAGGGTGCTGGATTATCTTCTGAAGCCCGTTGCGGAGGCCGAGCTGAACAATACCATGGCAAAAGCCGTCAAGGAGCTTGACAGCTGCAGGAGGGGCGACAGGGAGGGCATGTACGGCAGCGCCGCCGATAATGTGTCGCTTCCGCTTATAAAGGAAGAAATTGTGACGTCGATCATTCAGGACAATATTTCCGCATCGGACGTCGATATTTTCAGGAAGTACTTTGCCCATGAGGAGGGTTCTTCCGTAAGGTATGGAGTCTCCATAATAAATCTTATCAACTACAATGAGGTGTGCAGGACCGCCTTCAATAACGACAACGCCGCCGCAATCTTTGCCTGCACCAGCATCATCGACGGGATCTGCGGCGAATGGAGCAGCGGCTTCAGCTATAAAATAGACAGCATCAGCAGGGAGCTGCTGGTTGTGCTTGCGGTCGGGGATAAAAGCGCCGACCTTGCCTTTGTGGCCAGAAAGATAAGAAGCATCCTGGATAAGCTGCAGAGCCTGTTCGGAATGTATTCCGTGGCGAGCATAGGGAAGTTCACCGCGGATGTGGAAAAATTAAACGAATCCTACAATCACGCTTCCGCCATATTGAACAACGTAAACCTTCTGTCCAACAAGGAGTGCGTATTCACAGAGCTGGAGACGGAAACGCATATAAACAGGGCGACGCTTATCGATAAGAAGGAGCTGCTCATTCACGCCTTTGAAGAGGGCAGCGCCGACTATGCCAAAAAAATAATCAAGCAATACTTTGCCGGCATCGAGCAGTCAAAATATTTCAGCCTGGATTATCTGCAAAAAACCATCATGGAATTCACGCTGCTGATCGACGAAATCGCGGAATATTTTGAGATCAAGAGCTACAATATCCTCCCGAAGCTCCGGAACAACTCGTTTTTTTCTTCGTTCGCCAGGCTCGACGACGTCAGCAGGTTCATATGCGGCCTGATGGACAGGATATACGACGCGGTGAGGAACAATATAAAGGCCAATGAAAAGGCGAATATCTATAAAATCAAGGAGTACATCGACCAGAACTATTTCAGGGAGATCAAGCTCACCATGTTCTCGGAAAAATTTTATCTGTCCAAGGAGTATCTGTCCAGGCTTTTTAAAAATGAATTCGGGTACAGCATTTATGAATACGTGCTTAAGGTGAGAATGGAGACGGCAAAGATCATGCTTGCCGATTCAACCATCAAAATCCAGTCGATTTGCGAAAATGTGGGCTACAACGACG